>JAYUVA010000570.1:0-3980 GCA_043754375.1 Candidatus Kuenenia sp.
ACCGTGCGACTGCTGTTGTTTGAAGACGCCGATGCCGAAGCCGATGGGATCGCGGCGGAGATTGCGGCCCGCGTCAAAGCCAGCGAGCGGACGTTTTCGGATTTTGCGATCTTCTACCGCGTCAACGCGCTGTCCCGGTTATTTGAGACCGCTCTGTCGCGACACCATGTTCCATTCCAGGTCGCCGCCGGATATTCGTTTTACGAGCGCGCCGAAGTCCGGGACCTTGTTGCCTATCTGCGCCTGATTGAAAACCATGCTGATGACTCGGCCATGGAACGGATTATCAATCGCCCGGCGCGTGGCATCGGTAATACGTCGCTGCTCAGGCTTCGCAACCATGCTCAGAAGTATGGAGTGAGTCTGTTTGAGTCAGCGTGCGAAGCGAGTTCCGTGAATGGCCTGAATGGTCGCAGTCGTAAGGCAGTGGAAGGCTTTGTCGATCTGATTCAGAAGCTGCATGAGCAATCGGCCGATGGTCGTGTCGCACCGCTCATCGAACGCCTCATTGCCGATATCGATTATCTGTCTCTGTGGCGCGAAGAATCGGACGAAGTCGATATTGATCGGGCGGCGAATGTGTTCGAGCTGATCTCTGCTGCTCGTCAGTACGATGCCGCTGGCGTGATGGAAGAAGAAGAGGATGAAGTGAATGACGATCTGCTTTCCCCGCTTTCGGTCAGCACATACGATTCACCATCACTTCAGGGGTTTCTGGAACTTGCCACACTCAGTAACGAAGCGGACAGCATCGACGCCAGTCGTGGAGCGGTCACGTTGATGACGCTGCATGCGTCCAAAGGGCTGGAATTTCCGGCCGTCTACGTCATCGGCATCGAAAGCGGTCTGATCCCTCACGAACGCGCTGTCCGCGAAGGTGATCCGGCAAGCTTTGAAGAAGAGCGACGTCTGCTCTTTGTCGGGATTACACGCGCCATGCAGGAACTGACGTTGACTCAAACGTCAGAACGAACGTTTCGTGGAATGCGCCGTACAACGATTTCGAGCCCGTTTATTCCGGAACTGCACGGTGCGATCTCGCGTGAGTCGTCAGTCATCACCCCGCCAGCGATCACAGAAGCGTTGCTGGATCAGAATCTCGAGAAGGCGCGACGTCGGTTCGCAGCGGCTCAGGCAATCGGCACCGGCAAGCTGATCATGACCGCTGCAGAACTTGCTGCAAAGAGTGAGAAATCGTCGATGCGGGACGCCACAGGAACGGATGATGCCGGCACCATGCCGGCGTTTCGTCAAGGCATGCAAGTCCGCCATCCGCGCTACGGTCGCGGCGTCATCACTGAAATCTCCGGTGGTTCGCATCGCGCGACGGTGACTGTGATGTTCGAAAACGACGGCGAGACTCACACCTTTGTCGCCACCCGATGTCCGCTGCAACCAGTCGGTTTTGGGTCGTGAACCGCCCTGCTCAATTTCGAGTCAGGAATTCATCGAGATTCAGAATCGTGTTTGCCACAACAATCCAGCTCGCAAATTCCGCATCGCTCATACCACCCGGCGTGGTTGTGCCACTTGAATGGATCAGCGATGAGGCGTCCAGGGATTTCGCTGAATACGACTTCTGGACGTCCTGCTGCAACGTGGTCAGCGGCAGGGATTCACCGTCTTGTATGGGGCGAATCAGCGCCAGTCGCAGTCCGTGCTCAGCCCTGTCGGCAGGATTGCCTTCGATCGCGGCCATCCGTTTCGCCAAGGCACCCGCCGCTTCCAGATAAACAGGGTCATTCAGTGTGACCAGTGCCTGAAGCGGAGTGTTCGTGCGAATACGGCGAATCTGGCAGACTTCGCCACTGCCGCCATCGAATGTGGTCATCGACGGATAGGGTGTTGTGCGTTTCAGGTACGTGTACAGCGCACGTCGAAAACGGTCTGCACCTTCCGCATTCACCCATTTCTGGCCGTTGTACGTGGATCGCCACATGCCGTCGGGTTGAGGCGGCATCACGGGCGGCCCCCCCATTTTTTCTGTCAGCAGACCGGACACCGCCAGTGACTCATCTCGCACAGTTTCTGCCGACAGACGAAACCTCGCTCCGCGCGAAAAGTACTCGTTGCGAGGGTCAATCGCACGCAGTTCTGCTGTGACGGCAGATGACTGCCGGTACGTGTGACTCATCAGGATCGTCTTCACAAGTTTTTTCAGCGACCAGCCGTTGTCGCGATATTCAGCTGCGAGCCAATCCAATAATTCCGGATGAGTCGGCAGGGCTCCGAGCGATCCGAAGTCTTCTTCGGTCTCGACAATCCCAATGCCAAACAGTCTCGCCCAGATGCGGTTTGCCCAGACACGCGGCGTGAGCGTATTCTCGGCGCTCATCAGCCACTGCGCCAGCGCCAGACGATTCATGGGAGTGCGATCCGGTAGTTTATGAAACGCCGCTGGAAAGCCTGCGGCAACTTCCTCCCCAGGATCCAGAAAGTTACCGCGACGATGAATGTTCGTTGTGCGCAATTTATCGGCATCCAGCGCACGCATCACGGGCACTCTGGGGATGTTGCTGTTCACGCTCACCAGCTCCTTGCTCGTGGCTGCGATTTCATCGATGAGTCGCCGTTGTTCCGGTGCAACCTCCGGAAGATTCACCGTGGTCGCGATCGCCAACTGAGAGTTCAGATCTGCTGATTTCGCCGCGAGCCGATTGCGGCTTTCTTCAATCGCGGGACTCATGATCTCCTGCGTCGGTGAATCATCCGGCCGGTCGGCGTCCTGCGTCTGATTCAGAATCGAATACAGCCTGTAGTACTCAGCCTGTGAAATCGGATCGTATTTGTGGGTATGACATTTGGCACAACCGGCGGTCAGACCCATCCAGACCTGCATCGTCGTATCGACTCGATCCTTGACCGCAACGGTGCGGAACTCTTCATCGTCCGTGCCACCCTCATCGTTACTCATGGTGTTACGATGGAAGGCAGTTGCCGTAAGCTGATCGTGCGTGGGGTTTGGCAGCAAATCTCCCGCCAACTGTTCCAGCGTCATCTGATCCAGCGGCATGTCGGCGTTGATGGAATTGACCAGCCAGTCACGATACGGCCACACCGTACGTCCGAGATCTTTTTCATAGCCCTTGGTGTCGGCGTAGCGGGCGAGGTCCATCCACATCCGAGCCCAGTGTTCCCCGAATTTCGGGCTGGCGAGCAACCCATCGATCATAGTTTCATAAGCCGCATCGTTCGGGTTTGCCGAAAATTCATCGGCGGCGTCGATTGTCGGAGGCACACCAATCACATCCAGCCAGACACGCCGTGCCAACTGATGCGATTCAGCCGCAGGACTTTGCGCAAGTCCCTTGCGAGCCAGCGTGGTGGCGACCAGTACATCAATTGGCGAATTTCCCGCAGGTATGGACAACTGTGGCCGCGCGACGGGTTCAAATGACCAGTGTCGCCCCCATTCGGCTCCTTCGGCAATCCAGCGTCTCAGCGTTTGAATCTGTGCCGGTTCAAGATCCTTATGTGAATCCGGCGGCGGCATCATGACCTCCGGATCGGTACTCACGATGCGTTGCATCAGACTGCTGTCGTCGGGTTTTCCCGGGACGATGGGTGTACCGCCGTCATGTTCGGCTTTGGCGTCCGCTTCGATGTCAAATCGCAGATTTGCCTGTCGCGCCGCTTGATCCGGCCCATGGCAGGCATAGCAGCTTGTGGAAAGAATCGGCAGAATGTCGCGGCCAAACCGCAGCCCATCCTCGGCGAAAATCAGACCGTTGGACGCTGCCGCGATCAGAAGTCCGATGACAAGGGTTTGTTGAGTAAAGCGGGGCATTGCGTATCGCTCATGCGTGAGTACGACGGCAGACGGACATTCGAACCACAGCATTCTATACTCCGCACGGTCAGGACTGAGGGACGCATTGTTGAGTGAGCCGCAAGGCGCTAGCGGTCTGTTGATTTAATGCCAGATTTCGCATCTTTGTTTACCGCCGAGCCGGAGGCGACGGCTCGCGGCATAGCCGTCG
>JAYUVA010000571.1:0-6813 GCA_043754375.1 Candidatus Kuenenia sp.
TTCCCTGGGGAATCTGCATTGTCTATTCGATCATTTTCGGTGCGTTTGTGATGGGGGATGAAGATCTGGGCGCAGAGCCTCCTCCGGAAGAGGAGGGGTTCTAGATGAGACCTGATTTCGCATTCCCGCTGCTGGCGGAAACCGCCGGGGCCTCGTTGAGTTTCGGAGCGCTCCTGGCTCTGGTGGCGTTCATTCTGGCGTCGATGTGGATCGGCTGGCTGGCCAACAAGGCGGTGCAGAAGAGCACGTTCATGAAGGGCTTCTTCCTGGGGAACCGTGGCCTGGGGGCCTGGGCCCTGGCCCTCACCGCGACTGTGCAGAGCGGCGGAACATTCATGGGATTTCCGTCGCTGGTCTACAAACACGGTTGGATCGTGGCGTTATGGATCGGCAGTTACATGGTCGTCCCGCTCACTGGATTTGGCATTATCGGAAAACGTCTGGCACATTTGAGTCGCCGGACGGGAGCGATCACGGTCCCCGATCTGTTCCGAACTCGCTTCAACAGTCCCGCTGTGGGATTAGTCTGTACGATCTTTTTGCTGCTGTATATGTCGTTTCTGATGTTTGCACAGTTCAAGGCCGGGGCGATTGTGATGCAATTGGCCTGGCCGGATTCGTCCGAACTGTCGATGGCTGAAGACGTAACGCCCGCATCCGAAATCACATATGATATCATTCTGCCGTGGTACAAAATCCAGTTGACGCGGTATCACATCGGACTGCTGATCTTTTCAAGTACCGTGGTCGGTTATACTCTCATCGGAGGCTTTCTGGGCGCTGTCTGGACAGACCTGTTTCAGAGCCTGTTGATGTTTGTCGGCGTGATGATCCTGCTCTATGCTTCGCTGACGGCAGCGGGCGGACTCGAAAACGCGACGCTGACTTCGCTGAAGAATACGGGCCCCGGATATGTCATGGGGCCGGGCTACAGCAGTGGTGAAGGAGCGTCCGATTTTCTTCCGCTGTCACTGGCCATTTCGTTCTTCATCGTCTGGGTCTGGGGCGGCGTTGGGACCCCTGCCGGGCTGGTCCGGCTGATGGCCAGTCAGGACACAAGTGTCATTCGCAAATCGATCTACCTGTTAAGTCTCTACAACATGGGGATCTATTTGCCCTTGATTGTCATCTGTATCTGCGGCAGGGCCCTGATTCCTGACCTGGAAAAAACGGATGAGATCATTCCGCGTCTGGCGTTGATGACGACCAGCAAGTGGCCAGCAGGTTCAATCGTTGCGGGATTGATTCTTGCAGCTCCGTTTGGTGCCGTGATGGCTACGGTCAGTTCGTATCTGGTTGTCCTGTCCTCGGCAGTTGTACGCGATATCTATCAGCGTTTCGTCAATCCCAAAGCGGATCGCAATCACTTGCGTGCAGCGGCATGGTGTACGATGATTTTTGCCGGTTCCCTGTCAGTCGTTATTAACTGGAATCCGGTGAAGTTTCTGCAGGCGTTCATCGTATTCAGCACGTCCGGAGCAGCCGCGACGTTTCTGGTTCCCGCCGTGATGGCATGTTACTGGCGACGAGCGAATGCAAGCGGCGTTCTGACGAGCATGCTCAGCGGAGCGCTCACCGTGCTGGTGCTGTACACCATCGGCATTGCGGACCTCCTGCCACAGACTCCGATCGGGGCTCAGACTTCGTTCCGTCCGTATTTTCTGCTGGGTTACGATCCGCTGATCTGGGGATTGATGACGTCAATCGTGTCCGGAGTGATCATCACGTGGCTGACCGAACCGCCGGATGCAGAACTGGTATCGAGGATGTTTGATGTGGCCGCATGATGTTGTTGATTGTGATTCGCCACGACGGCTTCAGGACCCTGAAAATTCACTCCGGCGATTCCGGAAATGCGATATCTGCAATGATTCCGGTTCCACGATCCTGATGACTTCCAATCTCAGATGAGACCAGCCGCCCGGTCGAACTGACTGATGGCGTACTTCCGTGAGAAAGAATCTCCATAATTCATCCAGGTCTTCGACCGCCACCAAAAACCGTGTGGCGGTCATGTGTTTCGGGACCAATACACCAATCCCCTGACGCCGCAAATCGCATGTGACAGCCGGCTCAGCTAGTTTCGTATCGGCTGTGTCGGGGCCCTGATCGGCTGCAATCGGGATCAGCCAGATACCGAGGGAAACATGCCGTGTGACGCCATCACGACGATTCTTTGTTAGACCTTCGTCGTACGGCATGTCGCGCAGATCAAGCTGAGACACGATGCGTGACAGCGAACAACTGGCTTTGTGGCGAGGGTCTGGTCCTCGCAGCATTGATGCTACGGAACTGACAAAGGGCAGGGTTTTGATCATTGACGTAACTCCACGGGCAAGGGCCTTATGACAGTGAGTCCGGCCAGTACTGTTCAACCGGAAAATGAGGCGTGACGATTGACATGACTTCGCGGATTTCATCCGTCGTCATGTCCTTTCGCCAGGATTCCAGCGGTGACTTGTTGCCTCGCTGTACTGAAAAGTAGCTGTATTTCCTGCCCATCAATCGTCGAACATCGAAAGCGGGCTTCGACGACTGATTCAGAAACGCTTCGACCGACGAATCAAACGGCAGGTGCAGCCAGTCGAAGACCTTGCTCCATTCCTCGACGGGATTGCGAACCAGATCGCAATAGACAATGGTCCGCGTCTTCATCATTGTCGAGCGTTCGTACTCACTGAAAATCGCGGTATCAACCAGCCAGTTGACCGCAAGGACCCCGGCCGGCGACATGGCCTTGATGTCAGTTTCTGATAACCCGAGTGGCTCAAGATAGTTTGAATACCGACTCCAGATTTTTGTCGCATCAGCGCTCGTCGCCGGCATCACACCCATTTGCATACCGCGTAGCCAGGAACTGACCACACCGCAGGGGTGACGCAGCAGCACCAGTGCGTCGGCGTGGATGGTGGTCAGAATTCGATCGAGCAACGGGAAAGGACGATTCTTGATAACGATGCAGTGCTGTTCGTTCAGATGACCAGACGCCAGAGAGTTGAAGACCGGCACCATCGGCTTACACGCTTTGGCGCTCAGCCATGCCGCCGTTCGAATCCATGCAGGAGTTTTCAGAAACGTTTTCCGAAAAAATGGAGGTTTATGCGTTTCCATGCAGGCGTTCATTAACAGTCGCGTCAAAACTTCTGTGTCATCAGGAGTTGCCCCACCCGCTTTGACCCGATCACACAGTTGGGTGCGTTTCTCATCATTGCCGAGCTGATAGAATGGTTCGTGACACCCCTGAACTGCCGGGTGGGAATCCAGCACCTTCAACGCCCACGACGTGCCTCCGCGGGCACTCCCGGCCAAAAGTACGCAGCGCGGCCTGTCTCGTGCGATGACTGGATGCAGAGAGGCAGGTGTGGGCTGAGTGATCAAACGAGGCTGCATACTCAAACCTGAATGGCGTGCAAATGGATGGATGCAAATCTCAGACGGACAATTGCGGAAGACTATGGCAGGGAATTGTGCTGGCAATCGAGTTTGACGATCGCTGCACCTCCATTTGAAGAAACTGAAGCCCGCAATCAGTCACGACAGGCTGTTTGAAATCTGCAACAGGCAACGAGGCACAATGTCTACCACGCCATGCATTCGGAATGATCGAGCCAGGCGTTATTCTGCACGCCTTCAGCGTTTCAGACGGTTGTGAGTTCTCTGAGGTTTTCGCGTTTCGATCCTGCCGCGAGAGCGGGGCGTTCAAGCACAACCCAGATGTAGGCCGTCAAGAATTCTTTCAGCATGGGAACGTTCAGAAGCGACGCTGTCCACGCCGCCCAGCGAGAGCTGAATCGCTGAGGATAAATCTGGTACTTCAGCGGCGACTCCTGGAACACGCGATCGAAATCCCGAATCAGAAACTTGTTCAGATAGTCCGTCGGAATCTTTTCGTGCATGTACTTGTCGAGGATGCGTTGGCCATACTCGTCGAAGTCGTGCATGTTCGGCGTGTACCAGTCGGAGTTATAAACTCGACGACACGTGCGCAGCATGGTTTTTTCGGAAAAGAGAACGTGAGCCCAGGGAACAGGCATCGTGGACCAAAGATGCGGTGCAAATGGATGATACCATCCCCAGGTTCCAATCAGCAGTTTCCCGCCCGGACGAAGCACTCGGTAGCATTCGTTCAGGATCGATGCGGGATTCTCTACATGCTCAAAGACGTCGTATGAGAAAATTGTATCGACGCACGCATCATCAAGGGGAAATCTCCTGGTCCCGCTGACTCGAAACTGTAGCCGCGTGTCAGCATACTTCTTCTGAGCCAACAAGACCGCCGGTTCGTCGATGTCGATTCCGATGACGGAACGGGCTCCTGCATCAAGGCATCCCTGACTGATGGCACCATCATAACAGCCCAGATCAAGGACGTATCGATCCCGCCACGGTACCCCGTACCTGTCGGCTGCCGCCAGCACTTTGTTGAGACATTCGAGTCGGTAGTCTGCGTAAGAATCGGCAGTTGCCAGTGCCTGAGTCATCTCCTGAGACTGTCCCGGATTGCGGAGATAGAAGCGCTTGGTGAGCGCATACAGAACAGACTCGCCTATGTTCACTGTGGCTCTCCCATTTCAAACTCACCGTATTCTGCATTCGTCCGGAGCATGGAAACGGTCTTGCCTCCGTTGACAGAGAATCTCAGCATGTTGAAAGCTAGGCAAAAACCCATCGCTCGGCGTTCGTATGCGGGCACTGTATGATTTTTAGGACAAGTCCTGTGGCGGATTCAGGGGTTTATTCCAATTGTGACGAGTTGGCGGGTGAGATTGCTTCGGATTCGCATGATCCACATCGAGAAGCATGCGAAAATTGACCGCGATGAAAATGAAATGCACAACCGGAAATCCGCGACTGCGACCATATTCATCGGACCAGCCCGGCTGGGTTGCGTTCATCCGCTCAGAGTGCCAACATGCGGCAGTTCACTTCGACCATAAGGCACAGGAGAGATTTATGACGACATGGCCAATTGGCGTATTTGCGTCAATCGATGCAGGACTGGGGGTTCATTTGGATGTTGTTCGCGAGCTGACAGTTCCGACCATTCAACTCCATGCACCTCATGCGGCGAGTCGCAATGCTGCAACTGCCGGAGCATTCCTGAAAAAATGCGCGGATGCCGGGATTACAGTGACGGCGGTGTTCGGTGGCTTCGAAGGCGAGAGTTACGCCGATATTGCCACGTCCGCGCGGACAGTCGGGCTGGTGCCGGAAATCACTCGTGCCGCGCGTGTGCAGGAAATGAAAGAGATCAGCGATTTCACGCGGTTGCTTAACTGCCAAACTGTTGCTCTGCACATCGGCTTTGTGCCGCATGAGACTTCATCCGCAAGTTACACGGATCTGATCACCACGACGCGGGATCTGCTGGACCATGTTGCCCGGAATGGCCAGCAATTGAATCTGGAAACCGGACAGGAATCTGCCGACCATCTACTGCATTTCATTGATGACGTCGGACGACAGAACCTGTTCATCAATTTTGATCCCGCGAATATGATTTTGTACGGAACCGGCGAACCGATCGCGGCTCTCAAAAAAGTCGGCCACTTCGTCCGTAGTATTCACTGCAAGGATGCAAAATGGGCCGCACCAAATGTACGCGGCACGGCATGGGGCCAGGAAGTTCCGCTCGGTGACGGCGACGTTGGTATGGAAACTTACCTGCGAACTCTGCTGGAACTGGGCTACACGGGGCCGCTCACCATCGAACGCGAAATTCCACAGGACCGCGAACGTCAGAAAGCCGACATCGGCCATGCCGTACGGCTGCTGACGCAACTGCGTGCAAAGATTCTGGGGAGCTGAGGTTTTTCGACGTGCGGTGCGGCGTCAGGCCACCGGTACGAGTGCGATTCCTCTTCGTTCTTAATCATAATCTTACTCATAATCATAATCGACTTGCTGCACCCGTCTGTGCCTTGCGTTGCAAAAAAGAGATTAAAATTATGATTAAGAGTAGGATTAAGATTAAGAGTAGGAAGTGGAAAAACTATGGCACGCTGCGATCAGGGGTATCTGTGTGACGTCTGCGGTGAAGAGGTGGAATCGATTCGCGAGAGCGATTTGTATCTCCGCTTTGTCACCGGGGAGCTTTCGTCGAACGAATTGCTCGGCGCGGCCGAGCGTCATCTGCGATGCAATCCAGTCGTAGCGCAGTTCATCACGCACCCGGATTTTGTACCGGTCACGGTCGAAGGCGATTTCGATCGGCGACTGTTTGATCCGGCCGACATCGCGGATCGTGAAACCCTGCTGACCCGCGGTTGGGTCCGCTTGCAGGAACTGGCCGAGTTGGCTCAAACAGTACCGCTGCCGCATTATCCGCTTCCGGAGTTTTGCAGGAAATAGTCCATGAACACGTTTGCTGGAGTTCGTCGCATGCCGTTGCTGTCCCGCATGACCTGCCACCGGAATCGCTACAGTACTGCATTTGCGCCGTTCAATGCGGTCCAGCGCATTCCTGCGGAGATACTGCTGCTGTGTTTGACGATCGGAGTGTGGACAGGATCCATTGCTGTCGGACACGCTCAGGATCCCGTCGCAGTGATGTTGGCGACCTTTGACGTGGATGTGACGCCGCCGGTCGGAAGTCACATGGCTTACGATCCCGTCAAACGAGTCGATGAGCTGACTTTGCGAAGCCGCGGAGTCATTCTCACAGGCAGCGGCTCGCCGATTGTGCTGTGTGCGGTCGATTTCCTTGGCATTGCAAACGAAGCACATGATGAATGGCGGGAAGCGATTGCTGCTGCTGCCGGCACGACGTCTGATCGAGTGGCTGTGCATACGCTGCATCAGCACGATGCTCCG
>JAYUVA010000572.1:0-2793 GCA_043754375.1 Candidatus Kuenenia sp.
CAGACTCAAACTCACCCTGAATTTCGCTGATTCCTGAGGATTGGCATTTGTCCAGGAAGCGCGAAAAAACAAAGGCACTTCGTCTCAGAATCTGGAAAAGCGCCAGGGCCGAATTCACGGTTTTGCGAGAGCGGCTCTATCCCGGCAGATCATCTGCAAACGGGTGCCGTCCCCCCGAGCCAACCGGATTCTGGCAGAGAGTTAAGGAAGACTTCTGCGAGCTGTAAGTCTTCGTTGGTGGTGATCTTGATATTCATTGGCCAGCCATCGATCACATGCACAGGCTGCGAGATCGCTTCCAACAGCGATGCTTCATCTGTCGCTGCTGCCAGGTTTCGGCAATTGGAAATGGCCGTCTGAAGCAGTCCGGTGGCAAAGACCTGTGGCGTTTGAGCCTCCACGAGTCCGGTGCGATCTACGGTCGCTGAAATGATCGCATCACTGCCAACTCGCTTGACTGTACTGTTGACTTTCAGTCCGGGGATCGCAGCCTGATGCGTTTTTGCGGCGGCGAAGATTTGATCGATCCACTCTGCCGTGAGCAGCGGTCTGGCCGCATCATGCACGGCAATGAATTCCACTGGCTTTACGATGGCCGAAATCCCGTTGCGAACACTCTCCCCACGCGATGTTCCACCTGCGACGACGGTGATGTCCATGAAACTCAAATTGGCTTTGAAAGTTTCATGAAACCATTCCAGATCCTCAGGAGCCACAACCAGAATTGTCTGACCTACATCGGGCCTGTTGAGAAAATGTTCAGCCGTCCGCACCCAGACCGGACGGCCGTTGAGTTCAACAAACGGCTTTTTGCGTTGAAACCCGATGAACCGGCTGCTTTGACCGGCCGCTGGGAGGATGACGGCAAATTGAGACATGTGATATTTTTCAAATTCGATACAGGCTGCGATCTGCGGGCGACGGGGCGGTGGCACACCATTCCTGTTTCCGGATAAACATTCCTGTCCGTCGCCAGCGAGGCATTGGTGTGAAATCGCAAGGTTAATGTAACTCAATGAACTTTCGCCACTGGAAAGCGTGTTGGCGACGATTTGAGCATGAATATCCAGAGTGCAGGAATTGAATCCTTTGGAACTATTCAGAACTGGTCCTTCGAACGAATCTGGCATTCAACGCAGGAAAAAGGGGTTCATTGCCGCGCGAAGAGAAGCGATCCCGGCTACGATACAGACGGTGACAAGTTGACGGTGCCAAGCGGACGCCGTCAGTTCTGAAGAAACGAACGGACATTTCGAGTGGAGCGACGTACAAATGGCACGCAAGAGCTGGGTTGATCCGGATACCAACGAGCCACTGATCGACGACTATGCGAAAAAGATGGCAAACTTCATGCAGGCGTTCTCGGATGGCGTGATCACGGAGCAGGAAATCAGCGATCAGGAAGCGCGCCTGGTGGATCTCATGCGCCAGGTCGAAGAACATCTGGACGATGCGACTCATGCCAAAGTCACGCGCCTGATGTGCGAACTGACGGCGTTCAACATTATGCAGTTCGTCTATGAGATGCAGATGTCCCGTGCGACCACGTTTCGCGGCTAGGAGTCTGTCTGAATACCGGTGTTCTTGGGAGGGGCAAGGCTAGCCGCCGGTGTACATAGCAGAAATACCTGAAAAAAAACGGCGGCTAGCGCCTTGCCGCTCACGATCCTGGAGTATCGGAACAGACTCCTAGCGGTCTGTTGATTGAATCGTTTAACCCTGAGGCTTAAAAAAGGGGTCAGGAACCAATAGCCAAATGGCCCAGAGGGTGCTCTGCACGATTGGTTCCTGACCCATTTTTTTAAGCCAGTCATCGACTGTCCACCCAGAATGAATTGCGCTGGCCATGTCTCTGAATGATGCGTCCTGTCTTGTGCCCTATGAAGGACATGGCATCACGTTTGAATATCCCGGGTACTGGGAGATTACCGAAGAAGTTGATGACACCGATGTGTTGATCACCGTATCGACCGACAATTCATGCTTCTGGGCATTACGAATTCTGCACCGATGCCCTCGACCAGACGAGGTTGTGAATTCCTGCGTCGCGGCCTTTATTGAAGAATACGACGATCCGGAAGTCACTGAAAGCGGCGGCGTGCTGGCAGAGATGCCGGCGTTCTGCCGTGAAGTGGGATTTTCGTGCTTCGAATTGTTGAACTCTGTGGCACTCAGCAGTGTCCGTTCGTCCAGAATGACACTGCTGGCATGGTGGCAGGGAACGGATCATGAACTGGAATCAACACGCCCGATTCTGGACCGTATTACTCAATCAGTTCGCATTCTCAATCTGCTATGAAGTTACCGACCACACATCCCACCTCTGCCGAATTCCAAACCCTGGCCCGACAGGCGAGATTTGTCCCGGTCTACCGCCAACTGACCGCCGACACGTTGACGCCCGTCACCGCGTATCAACGAATCGCATCGGGCCCATGGGCGTTTCTGTTTGAGAGCGTCATTGGCGGAGAAAGGATCGGCCGTTTCAGCTTCGTCGGCAGTCATCCTTTCCTGACTCTCACCGCTGTTGGCCACAACGTTGTGATCGAACACATCGGTACCGATCGGCGTGAATTTGAAAGCGCCGATCCACTCAAAGAGCTTGATGCTCTTGTGGCACAGTACGAATCCGTCACCATCCCTGGCCTGCCGCGATTTTGCGGCGGAGCCGTTGGTTACGCGGGCTATGACGTGATTCGGTATACCGAAAATCTTCCGCACGTTCCGCAGGACGACCGTCATCTGCCGGATCTGTGCTTCGCATTGTACGATGCCATGGTCATCTTTGATCAT
>JAYUVA010000573.1:0-3325 GCA_043754375.1 Candidatus Kuenenia sp.
ACGCCCTCGCGCGTGGCGCTAAGATTTACGCGGAAATCATTGGCTATGCGATGAATTCGGACGCTCGGGATTTTGTTCTGCCAGACGCCAATCGTCAGGCTGAATGTATCCAATTGGCGATGAAACGAGCCAAAATCAACGTGGATCAGATCGATATCGTCAGCAGCCATGCGACGGCGACAGAGCAAGGCGATATTGAGGAGGCGAGTGCGTTACGGCGAATTTTTGCCGACAGCAAGGCCGTCATCAATAATACCAAGAGCTTTATCGGGCACGCGATGGGTGCTGCGGGGGCTCTGGAAATGCTGGGTAATTTGCCGTCGTTTGACGATGGAGTTGCCCACGCTACAATCAATCTGGACGATCTTGATCCACGGTGCGCGCTGCCAAATCTTGTTATCAATCAACCGCGAGAATTGGGCAATGTGAACTGCATTCTGAACAATTCATTCGGTATGCTGGGCATTAATTCGGTGGTGATCATTCGTAAATATCAAGGCTGAAAGTCTTCATTCGCGGTGTCATTAGTCGCCGGAAGGTTGCTTTTATTGAATTTTGGACTGCCGTGAGGCGTCCGGGTGAATTGAGAGGGTGGTTTAATGACGTCAGATCAGATTCGGCAGGTGATTCTGGAAATTCTGGAGCGAATTGCTCCGGACGAGGATCTCACCGATCTAGATGACGTACGCCCGTTCCGCGAGCAGATGGAACTGGACAGCATGGACTTTCTGGATATCGTGATGGAACTTCGGAAGATGTACCGCATCCAGATTCCGGAAGAAGATTATTCGAATCTCAACACGATGGCGGGCACGGTCAATTATCTGCTGCCGCGACTGAAAGATGTTGCGGTTGGGGCGTGAGGTAAGGGTGGTTGGAAATTGCAAAAAGCGAACATCAGTGGATGCGATTTCTGTAGCTTGGACATTCATGTCCGAGTCCTCGCCGGACAGCGTTGCTCGGCCATGCGACGGACATGAATGTCCATCCTACATACGACATTCACAGGTCGGAAGGTTTCTGCTGTGCGTTATGACACCGTTATTATCGGTGCCGGAATGTCCGGTCTGTCTGCGGGCGTGCGTTTGGCATACTTCGAAAAGAACGTCTGCATTCTGGAGCGCCACACCACGGTTGGTGGACTGAATTCGTTCTACCGACTGCGAAAACGCAACTACGACGTTGGCCTGCACGCTGTGACAAATTATGCCGAACCGGGCACAAAACAGGGACCGCTCAGCAAACTCTTGCGCCAGTTGCGAATGAAGTGGGAAGACTTCGATCTTCGCCCGCAACTTCGATCTTCCATCGTGTTCCCTGATTGCGCGCTCCATTTTACAAACCAGTTCAGCTTCTTCGTCGAACAAATCGCAGCTGCGTTTCCACAGCAGATCGACGGCTTTCGCAGACTGGTCACTCGAATTGCCGAACACGATGCTCTGGATCTTGAACGTTCTGCCCTGTCCGCTCGCCAGGTTGTTTCGGAATACATTCGTGATCCGCTGTTGATTGATATGATCTTCTGTCCATTGATGTTTTACGGCAGTGCGACGCCGCGCGACATGGACTTCAATCAGTTTGTGATCATGTTTAAAAGCATCTTTCACGAAGGCTTTGGGCGGCCGTTCGACGGCATTCGACTCATTCTGAAACGACTTGTGAAACACTTCAAATCCCTGGGAGGACACTTGAAGCTTCGCGCGGGAGTGCAGGAGATTCGGCAGACAAACGGGGTCGCGACGTCGGTGCTGCTGGACGACGGTACCGAAATTGAAGCGGACAATATCCTGTCATCAGCGGGTGCGGCGGAAACTATGCGGATGGTCGATCCGAACACTCCGGTGATGAAGGCAGAACCCGGCGACATTTCCTTCGTGGAATCCATCAGCGTGCTCGATTGCGAACCAGCGTCATTGGGACACCGCGACACGATTGTGTTCTACAGCGATTCCAAAGACTTTCATTACGAACGCCCCAACGTGCCTGTCGATCTGCGGAGCGGCATCGTATGCTCGCCAAATAATTTTGACTATTCGCAACCACTGGAAGATGGACGAATCCGCATCACGGCTCTGGCAGATCCGCACTACTGGTTGAATCTGCCCGAGGAAGAATACGTCGCCGCGAAGGATTACTGGAACTCACAGATCATCCAGAGTGCACTGAAGCACTTGCCTGATTTTCGTCCGCATGTGATTGACACCGACGTCTTTACTCCGCGCACAATTCGCCGGTTCACAGGACACCTCAACGGCTGCGTCTATGGCGCGCCGCAGAAATTTGTCAACGGCCAGACCTCGGTTCGCAATCTGTACCTCTGCGGAACGGATCAGGGATTCCTCGGCATCGTCGGCGCTATGCTCAGCGGAATTACGATTGCCAATCGCTATCTGCTGAAATGAGGAGTGTTCAGTGTTCAGTCTTCAGCAGCGGGAACACAATTGCAAATCGCTATCTGCTGAATTAGCGCAAGCGACTGACAAAGAAGGCAAGCCCGGGGTGTCAACCCCGAGATTCTTGCCAGACACAGGATCAAATTGCAGAATCAGGGGACTGACGTCCCTCGCTCCAATGGCGTGGACTTACGGCGTTTTTCAGTGAGCGGCTCGGCGCTAGCCGCCGGTGAATGTCGAAAAACAACACGAAAACACCGGTGGCGAGCGCCATTCCGCTCACTAAGTCCACGCCATTGGCTCCCCGCTCCCTGGGAATAGTTTTATGCTGTCGAAAAAGGTGCTCATCATCGTCGGCGATGCGACGGAAACGCTCGACACAATGTATCCCTACTATCGGCTCATCGAATCCGGCTTTCAACCCGTGGTCGCCGCGCCGGAAAAGCGACGGTATCAGATGGTGCTGCATGAAATCAAACCGGGCTGGACGATCACAAAGGAATGGGAAGGCTATTCGATCGAAGCGGACGTCGCATTCCGGGACGTTGCCGAAGACGAATACGCCGGGATCTTTTTCTCCGGCGGACGGGCTCCGGAATACATTCGCTACGACAAGGATCTGGTCCGCATCACGCGGCACTTTTTCGCGGCCAACAAGCCGATCGCCAGCGTCTGCCATGGCGTCGAAATTCCCGCCTATGCCGACTGTGTGAAAGGACGGCGAATGGCGACTGTCCCCAAATGTCGTTTTGACCTGGAAGTCTGCGGCGGGATTTTTGTCAATGAGGCCTGCGTCATCGACGGCTACCTCGTCAGTGGTCGGACGTTTCACGACAACGGGCACTTCGTCGCCCCCTGGATACACCTGCTTGAAGCGGCCCGATCTGCTGGCGGTTGAATCGTCTGCATCGACTATTGATTTGACAGATCCC
>JAYUVA010000574.1:0-6461 GCA_043754375.1 Candidatus Kuenenia sp.
CGGTCAACGTCGCACGCTCAACAGCCACTCGAAAAAGATGGCGAATGTCCGAAGAGGACGTTGAGACGTTTGAAAATCGGCGGAAAAACAAGGTGCCGATCGTCGCAGAATCGAAGTCATCACGTCGCACAATTGCACGACCAACGAAGGACTACTTCGCAACGACTGGCGGTGCAAAGTGAGATACCTCGACCAATTAACCCGCGATGAAGCCGCAGAGGCTTACCGCAGCGGCATCCCGCTCGACCGTATCGCCGGTCACCTGGGCATCAGCGTGGCGGAGCTGCGTGCGGTGTTGGGGTTGCCAGCACTCAAGCCGATACCGACGACTGATGAACCTGATTTGTGGCGAGTGGCTGAACTGGAGGCGCAGCTATGACAGCCGATGACATCGCACAAATCCGCATGATGCGGGGCTTCAATGTGAGCTGGCACATTATCGCCAGGCGGCTCGGGAAAACTCTCCAGGAGTGTCGCCAGGCAATCGGAATGCCGGAACACAGCAACACAGAGTCACCCCTGCCCCGTGGGTAATTCGGCAGCAGGTTTTATTCGATCAACCAACCAGAGAGGGAGTATCTGAAGAATGAAAATCCATCCATTCGCAAACCTATTCCCGATGCAATCTGTTGAAGAGATCCAGGCGCTTGCCGACGACATCGCAAAGCATGGACTCCGGCAACCTATCGTCAGCGACATCGACGATCAGATCATTGACGGACGCAACAGAGCGGCGGCTTGCTTGATTGCGGGAGTGACGCCGATCTATGAACCATTCGTCGGCACTGAGGCGGAGTTGTTAGCCTATGTCGTGTCGGTCAACATCCATCGACGGCATTTGACGACGAAGCAGCGGGCAGACATCGCTGCCAAGATCGTCACCATGAAAGTCGGCGAGAATCAGCACAGCAAGAAGAAAAAAGAGGGTCCGTCAAATGACGGAGGCTCACCCAAAGTCAGCGCGAAAGCGGCGGCGAAGATGATGAACGTCGGTGTGTCGTCTGTAGAGCGGGCGAAGACTGCTGCAAAGCCTGCGAAACCTAAGCCCGCCGAACCTAAGCCTGCGAAACCTAAGCCCGCAGAATCTAAGGCGCTACAAACAAAGTCAGACAACGGAGCCTCGGCAATAAGGCTACGGGACATCAGTACGAAAATTGCCGAATGGCATGAAATAAAACGACATGATCTGATTGCTACCGTCACCAAATACGCCTTTGCCGCACTCGACGCCAAACAGCACGCAGAGGTTCTTGAAAATTGTATTGGCAGTCTCTCACAGCGAGACCTGAACGCAGTGGGGCGGTTCTTAATAGAACGCTTGAAAGAGATGAGTCACCCCGGCGCATAAAAAAGCCGTCACGCGAACGCAACGGCTTTCTCTCAATTTTCAATTCGCCCTGGCAGGGGCTTCACAAAACAGCTAGACGGATTTTATCAATGAGCGATGGAACATTCAATGGGGATTCGACAGAACAACTGACAACTGATTTTGCTGCGATGACGTCGCCTCAGATGATCGTCGCAACGCTGAATCTGTTTTGCGGCGATGGCATCACTGAACTTCGCTGTCTCGATGCTGGTGGACGCAAAAAGAAAACCGATTCAGGATATTTCAGCGACTACGGCAAGGCATCAAAACTCTGTCAGCAGTACGTCAAAGACAACAGGACGAAAGGCGTCTACTTCGTCTTCAACGAGGTGCCGTCTGAATTACTGGCACGGGCTGCGAATCGGTTTCAGGAATATGCGGACATCACAACGTCTGACACTGCCATCACGTCACGTCGATGGCTTTTAGTTGACTGTGATTCGGTCAAGCCGTCGGGTATAGGTGCCACAAATGAGCGAGTTCAGCAAGCAATCGAACGAGCGGCAGACGTTGCGGAGTGGATGCTGGCTCAAGGACTGTGCGAACCAATCACGGCAATGAGCGGCAACGGCGCACATCTGCATTTTCCGATCAGTCTTCCGAATGATGCTGAATCCCTCGCACTGGTCGCGGGAGTTCTCGGAACACTGAAAGCAAAGTTCTCTGATGATGCTGTCAGCATTGACACGACTGTCAGCAATGCCGCACGAATCTGCCGACTCTACGGGACGTTTGCGAGGAAAGGTGATAGCACTGAAGACAGGCCACATCGAATGGCAAGGCTGCTGAGTGTGCCTGATTATCTGCGGCATGGTACGGGCGAAGTCTGTGACGTTGAGGCGTTGCGGGCTGTAGCGTCGATGAGTGAGCCAAAGAAAACAGACGCCAAGCCTGCTGCGCTGGCTGCACCTGCTGTGACACATCCGACAACTGGCACACAGCGGCGAATTCTGGTTGATGCGTATTTGCAGGACAACGCCATCGAATTCAAAGTCGAGCCAGATGGGGCCGTCACAAAATATATGATTGAATGTCCGTTCAATCCCGAACACACGAGGGCCTACATCGGGCTTTTCGATACGGGTGCTGTGTTCTACAAGTGTTCTCACAATAGTTGCATCAACAACAACTGGCAGGCGATCAAACGAAAAGTCGGTAATCCAAAGGGGATTCACTACGACCCGCCGAAACAGGATCGGCGTGAAAGGATGATGGCGCGTCCTGTTGCCGGTGATGGACAGGAACCGCCAGTGCTGGGCGAACGCTCCTACGATTGCACTGATTTGAACGACATCGGCAACGCGCGGCACTACGCGACGAAATACGAAAACGATCTGCGATACTGTGCTGCGTGGAGCAAGTGGCTTGTGTGGGACGAGACACGATGGAAGATCGACGACGAAGGCCGTCCGATCAAATTGGCGAAAGACCTCGTACACACGATGTTCAACGATGCGATGGAGCTGCGCGGCGGCGAAGTCTTCAAACACGTTTGCGAGACTGCGCAACTTTCTCGCCTGAAGGCAATGGTGACCCTCGCTGCCCCCGAGTTGCCAATCAAACTGGACGAACTCGACCAGGACGGCTGGACACTGAATTGCAAAAACGGTGTCGTGGATTTGAAGACTGGCGAATTGAAACCGCACGACAGAACGCAGGGCATCACAAAACTGTGTCCGACTGAATTCAATCTCAATGCTGCATCACCAGTGTGGAATCAGTTTCTTCACGACGTGTTCCCAGATGACGACCTGATTCAATTTGTACAACGGCTGTTCGGTTACTTTTTGACAGGTGACGTGAGCGAGCAAAAACTGGCGTTGTTCTGGGGTACGGGTGCGAACGGAAAGTCAACGCTACTCAACGCATTCATGGACACAATCGGACCGGACTACACGATGCAGTGTATGCCAGATTTCCTGATGGAGAAGAAAAGTGAAGGTCATCCGACTGAGAAGGCCAGTCTGTTCGGCAAGCGGTTTGTGTCCTGCGTGGAAACTGAGGCATCACGCCAACTGGCTGAATCCACCGTCAAGATGCTTACCGGCGGTGAAAAGATCATGGCGCGGCGGATGCGGGAAGACTTCTGGGAATTCAACCCGACCCACAAACTCGTTTTGTGTACCAATCATCGACCTATCATCTCGGGAACTGATCATGGTATCTGGCGGCGGCTGTTGCTGGTGCCCTTTCTGCAACGGTTCGATGGCACGCGACAAGACAAACAACTCCCCGAGAAACTCAAAGCCGAACGGGCGGGAATACTGGCCTGGGCTGTTCGTGGGTGCGTTGAGTGGCAGCGTATCGGGCTGACGCCACCAGCGAGCGTTACGGGCGCGACAGAAGACTACCGCAGTTCTGAGGACATATTCGGGAGGTTCATCGCTGATTGTTGCGTCGTCAATCGGGCCGTCGCGGTCCCGTTCAAACATCTTTACTCTCGATTCGAGCAATGGGCAAATGATGGCGGCGAGTTCCTGCCCAACAAAAAAGCGGTTGGTACGTGGCTGGATGAAAACGGATTCGAAAAGTATTCGGCAAACGGACGTCATTACCGTGGTCTGATGCTGCGGGAAACGTCCACTTCAGAGGAAATTGAAGACCCGTTTTCAAGACGCTGAAATCATGTTTATGGAACGGACGGAACGGACGGAACGGTGTTTCAGTATGAAATCAAAATCCCTTAGGGAAATGAAAATTAACCGGAAAGTCCGTTCCGTCCGTTCCGTCCGTTCCATAAGTCTCAAAAAACATTGGGAAAACAGAGTTCTTTATGAAACCAACCGACCCGACACCCGCCGAAATCGAATCCGCCTGCCGTGAGATTCGCGATGGTTGGACGCCAGACGAGGCGCTGCGGGCCATGCGTGCCGATCTGAGGCCAATGGTTCGAACGGCTGACGGACGGCTCGTGGCGGTCTCTGCGGACGATTACGAGCAACATTCAGAACGAGGATTTGGCAGATGAAAAAACTTCCAGAATGTCTACTGTGGAATCTTGAACAGGTTGGCGCGGCGCTGGGGCTCCGGGTCCGGACGATTCAATATATGGCGAGGGACGATCGTCTACCCGGATTCTGCAAACTCAATGGCCGACCACGATGGCAACGAATCGAGATTGAAAAATGGATTGCGGCAGGTATGCCAGAGAGACGCAGAAACCTGCAAGAAGATGCAATTGAAAACTCACATCTGGACGACGATTCGGATTCAGATATTTTGTGATCGTGATGCGACAAAGCCTCAGCGGATCGGAGTGTTTCCGATTTCGTGGGGGCGGTGTTTTCAAACTCAGACAAGGATTAGAAACAATGGACATCAAGACAATTCACGAACAATGCGACAAGCACATGAGCGGCGATCCTGTGTTGTCGCGAAACGGTGCTGAACGTCTCCCGCAAAAACGATCACACGACTTTCCGGAGGACTTCGTCAAAGGACTGGCGACTACGGTCAATTTGAATAATGCGGGGAACAGTGTGTTCGTGAAGGAATACTGCGACGCACGAGCGGGTGGAATGCTGAGAGATTCGCATGTGCTGGAATATGTACGTTCCCGGCGGATTGACGAAGGGCTGGACAGTCTTTCCTACGGTGGTGCCTCGGTTGGCATCTGATTTTTTGCAACACTCAACACTCAACAGGAATTCAAAACATGGCACGGGCCACAACAATTGCACGTTCCACCACAGTCGTGGGCTGCTCAATGCGGGCAGGACGGCAGGAACAACTTCGAAATCTTGAAGCGAAAAAAGAGGCGTATCGGGCTAAGTCTCGGGAAGCTGATGAAGCACAACGCCTGGCCGATGCGGGCGAAGGGCATTATCGGCGTGAATACATTCTGCGCGAGGAAGCTGTGTTGATCGCGCGTGAACTCAATCAGGTTTTCAATGTGATTCCGGGCCAGTTGCTGAACGGATGCGCGGATGCGACCCTGAAGGCGGAATGGCGGCATTCCCTCGTGATCCGCACTGCGAAGTCTGCCACTCACACCAAGGCAGTTGCCGAACTCGACGAAACGCAGCGGCTTCTGCGAAATGTTGAGCGCGACCTGGACAGATTCTTTCCGGCAGATGGCTGGAAGAAAGTCGAGTCTGCCGAGGGGATCTGGAAGCCGGTTCTCACTCGCCTATTCGATCAGAACATGCTGGACAGCTTGGAACGGGCGGCTGTTGAACTCCAGCACGCGCAGCGAATCACTCAGCGTGTTTTTGACGAAGCTACGGCGGAACTGGCGCAGGCAAATGCCAACACGGTTGCGGCTCGTGAGGCGTTGATCTGGTCGCCAGTCTGAGAACATCGCCATCGTCTGGTTGACTACCAGACGGGGCGGCTCGCCATCGTTCTCCAAGCGGTGGCGAGCATTTTTTACAACTCCAAAGGGATGCTGACAATGTTCGGAAGATGGTTCAAGCGAACGCAGAAACCTGATGACGCATCGCTGCTGAAAGAGATCAGGGCCATACGCTTGTTGGTTGAACGTCAATCACTGATTCTTGAAGGCATCGACCGGGGTATTTTGGCCGATGCCGCTTCGTGTTCAGTTTCGTTCGCTGACTGCCTGCGGCTCGTTCGTGAAGAACCATCGGCGGCGGCAATGGTTCTACATTTCACCGGGCGCGGTTGGCTCAATGCCAGCCAGATTCTGAACACACAGAACGCAGCAGGGGCGCATTGAATTGAAGGCGGTGCAGAAGTCGCGTTTGCGATTCGTTTGCGGCGTGAGTAATCCTGTACGACGTGGCGATGCAGGGGCTGGATAGCCTTGAATTCCATGGGCCCCCTCTGGGGGTTATGGTTCTCGTCAGGGTTGCTTTATCCCTGTTTTTTTGTGTTTGTGAAGTTTTGAAACGGCGTGATACTACTTTTTGAGCAATCACATGGCACTGAACCCGAACCGCCAACGCGGCTCCCGAACCGAAGTGGCGCGTCTGCTGCAGGTTGACAAATCCTCGGTCGGACGATGGACAAAGACCGCCGATTTTCCGTCTGAGGATGAAGCCGGCAAGATTGACATGTTCGACGCAGCCGAATGGTTTTTCCGCCGTAAGATCCTGGCGGAATTGGACGGCGAGTTGTCGAGTAGTGCGTC
>JAYUVA010000575.1:0-2967 GCA_043754375.1 Candidatus Kuenenia sp.
CGCCTGTTCAATTGAGCTGATGAATCTGGTGAACAGCCTGTGCCGAAGAAACAATTGATGACTTTAGATGAAGGACAAAGGGAACGGCGATGATTAACCAATAAACAATTCTGGGAAACTGGAACGAAATCAAGGGTAAGCTGCAGAGTAAGTGGGGCGCGCTCACCGACGACGATCTTGCAGTGTTCAATGGCAATGTGGATCAGTTGCTGGGTGCAATTCAGCGAAACACTGGCGCCGCGCGAGACAGTATTGAGCACTTTCTGGGACAGATCACCTCCGGCGGTGCTGCCGCGATCAGTGGGTTCGGTGACTCGGCTCGCGCGGGTGGTCATCAGGCAATGGAATCCATTCAGGCGTCGTCCCACACTGCCGCAGCGGCCGAGCGTGAAGGATATGCAGATGTCGAGGCCATGGTCAGGAAACGGTCTGCGGAATCGTTGCTGGCCCGTTTCGGTGTTGGCGTGGTGACGGGAGTTGTTGTCTCAATGCTCCTGCACCGAAAGTAAAGACACAGGAGGCTGGGCATGGAGAACTTCGTACACGATTCGCTGGAAACGCAAGCGATCCGACAGCGGATGTGCTGCAACATGCCGACCGGCTTTTCGAATCCAATACGGTCAAATCAAACCAGAACGATCAGCATGCGAAATCACATTATGAAAAATCGCAATTTTGAATATCTCCCGACTGCGAGACGCTCGGGCCAGTTTTCTAAAGCCGTGATTCCACAATCGCGTCAGTCGCCTCACTATCAAAACGCCTATCCGACGCCTGACGTGGAATCGCTGTCGGACAGGAATGTCAAACCTACGCAGTATGCAATCCTCGCAGATTTATTCCACTCTCCAACCAACGTGCTCTGAATCGTAAGGACTTTTCATGCCGACCACCCAATCTGACGTCGATCCGATGACCGCGGTGCTGGCCGACTATCGCCAACAGGAGATGACGGACTTTGGTCATGCATGGGTGGGGATGGAGCCAACTTTCCAAAGCCGGAAGTCAGTCCAAAAGTGGAATAAGATGTCGGCCGAGCCGGGCGGCGAGGACGCATACTTCGAAGACGACTACATGCTCAGGACTCAAAAGAGGGTCGTCCGGAAAATCAAGATAAGGTATGAGGAACAGCGGGACGAGGGCCAGGCTCGCTGCATGTTCGCGCGGGTGGAACTGGACGACGACCTCGATCAGTGGCAGGTGCGGCGACAAAGCCTGCTGTTTCACTGGGCCGACGAAGACCTGGAGCCGCTGGAAGTGCGGCTGTCGCTTGACCCGGAGACTTTCGAGTACAGCATCAAGCCCGTGCCGCTGGCTTGGTTCTACGACGAGCGTTTCGTGCAGTTTCTCGAAGAGTTCTTGTGGAAAGTGCCTCGTAAACTTGGGATGTCGTTTGCGATGGCCCACGGAGGAGGACAGTTTTCTCTCTCGGCCAAGACCGTCATGACCGGGAGCCTGCTGGCCGATGACATCGCCACGAAGCTGAACCATCCCGAGCTGGCCACCTGGATCATGGACTGGCCCAATCCCGATGATCGCGCCTTCCGAGCGACAAGGCCACGCGCGGCCGCGTTTGAAAAAATCCTGTTGGATTATTGGGCGGGCCGGTTCCATCCTCGGGCGAATGGCCTCCTGACGGCGGAAAACGCATTGCTCGACCGTGGATTCGGCCCAGCGTGCGCTGCGGCTGCCGGGCTGATGGAACCCGGCGGCGGTCCTGCTGGCGATCCGCGTGAAGTATTTCAAACCAACTTTGCATTTGGACGGACAGTGCGATGGAGCGCTCAGAACATCCATCCGGGCTATTGGCAGTCAGCCCATCCCGACGAGGACGGTTACCGGCCCGACCAGATCATGCGTTACAGCGAAGGTAACCTCAACCGACTGCAAATCGCCGGCGAATTGCACGTCAAGAGTGGCAAAGTGCTGAACAGGGAACAGTCGCCCGAGTTCGATGCTCCGTTGGACCTGGCACTGTTGACCACCGAGGCCAGCTGGGAGAATCGTGCCCAGATGACGCGCACCAGCGCTCGCGATTATGTTGAGGCGCAATTGCTCTACATCCATCACCTGCGGCATCTGCAGAAGCATCCGCACGTCAGACTCATCGATTCGCTCCTGCAGGACCAAATCCTTGGCGATGCAGAAGCGACACTCCAGCGTTACGGCGGTGAACAGGAGTTGAACAAGTTGCGCCGCTCGGCCCGCAAGCTGAACCTCGAGGCGTCGCGTGGCCGGATCAACGCGGACTGGATCGAGCCCGAGACGCTGTTTTGGGCGTCGTGGAAATCGCTCCCTGCAGGCGAAAAATCGTCCATTGCACGCGAAGTCATCGGGAACTTTCTCACTTTCGTGCACGAGGCGGCAGCGATGGACCCGCGGCCCGAAGCTCACGGCAACGACCCGATGCAATGGCACCGCCACCGTGTCCATCCTGTGCTGTGGCAGGCGATTCTGGACGCCCCATCGGGCAAGGCCAGCGATCCGATCAACAAAGAATTAACCGCCTGGCAGGCAGACCAGAAGACCTACCTTGACCGCCGTCCCATCTGGTCGCAGGTCCACGACACGCCGCCACCATGGAAGTAAAGAACGGTTGGGAAATCACGAACTCGTCCTCAACGTAGCAAGTTTCTTCGGAACTCACTCGCTAGTACGATGTTCTGAAACCCAGAGGCACAGAGCGTTCTGGCCTCGGGCTCGCCCGCAACCCAGGTAAGAGCGTGAACGAGTCTTTGACCACGGATTTCGCGGATTTCACAGATAAACACAATGTGACTCATCCGCACTACTCACAGTTAGCTTCATGTTGTGCCGCGAAGATTTTCAGGTTCATATACCTCACGCGGCCACGACTGACACATTTTCGAGATTCTGGAAAGCGACAGATCCTGGGGGCGTTCAGGCTGTCCGTGACTTATTTCCGTGCGATTCATTCGGTTGTCCCACATTCGGTTGTCTCCCTGC
>JAYUVA010000576.1:0-4393 GCA_043754375.1 Candidatus Kuenenia sp.
CCGCGTAGAAATGCAAAGACCCGCTGGGGTGAGCCAGCGGGTCATTTGTCTTGAGGTCACCTTGCGGTGGCCTTGTGAGTGGAGGCGGGGGGAATTGAACCCCCGTCCTGTTGTCCCACAATTAAGGCCTCTACGTGCGTAGTTCGTTGATTAAGTCGCGATGGAGAGGTTCACCGAACAAGACCATCCATCACCAGTCCATCACAAATCTCACATCAGCCGTAACGGACGGTTGAACTGATGCCAGCCCAAATTTGCAACCGACGGTCGGCTCCTTAGGCGGGGATCCTTAGGTCGGCACAGCCTATTTCTAGGCTGCGAGAGAGAACTGCGGTTTTGCAGTTATTGGTGATCAGCTTTTTACGAGGCCAACTGATCAACCTCGGCACGCCACCCTGATTGCCAGTAACCCAGTCAAATCCGATCGCCCCCGGGTAATGCCGAATCAGGTTCAGCATCTTCAACGTTGAGTATTCTACCCGTATGGATTCAGTTGTGAAGGGGTTGTGTGGAAAAAATGTGGCAGGATGTCGGAAAGAGCCAGGAATGGCGTATGGGCTCTCTTTGTGAATCTCAGTCGGTGGAGCGACTGAGCTACGTATTATCCAACAGATCGCGACCACAGCAGACGCAGAGTCACATCGTCGATGACGGTACCTTTGGGTTGTTGCTTGATCAGATTCGCGATCTTCGCAACATCTTCATCGGTCGCGTTTAGGTTGAGTTCTGTCAGTCGATGCGCGACAGCCCGTCGGCCACTGTGGCGCCCAAGGACCAACTGAATATCGCCGCCGCCGACCATCTCAGGCCGGAATGGTAAGTACGTATCGGGATTCTTGAGTAACCCGTCCTGATGGATGCCTGCTTCGGTCGCAAAGATGTTAGCTCCGCCGATCGGCTTCATGCGCGAAATCGCTACGCCCGTGAGTTCCGCGACCAGGTGACACAACGGGGCAAGTTTCGTCGTGTCAATCGAGAAACGACGGGCGAATTGATCTTCATGCAGAGCCAACGCCATCACGACTTCTTCCAGCGACGCATTTCCGGCGCGTTCGCCAATTCCGTTGACGGTACACTGCACCACATTAACGCCTTCCTGAATGCAGGCCAGCGTGTTAGCAACAGCCAGTCCCAGATCATTGTGAAAATGGACGGCCAACAGTGCGCGGTTGAGATTGGGGACGCCGTCCTGAATGGCCTTGATGAAATCGCGGGCTTTCTCAGGAGTCAACAATCCGACGGTATCCGGAAACCCGATCGTCGTCGCTCCGGCGTCGATGGCTTCGCGGTAACACTCACACAGATAATCAACTTCTGTACGGCTGGCATCTTCGGGACTGAATGCCACAATGCGAAAATGCTGAGCAGCATAGGAGACAGTATCCGTAATGATTTCCAGAACTTCACTGCGGCTGCGATTGAGTTTATGTATACGATGGAGAGGGCTTGTGCCGCAAAACAGACTCACGCCACGCTTGTGAGGTGGATTGCCCTGCAGTGCGTGATTGGCCACGTCGATATCGGCACGCACGGTGCGGCAGAGTGCCGTCAGCACGGGGCGTGTCACCACACCAATCATCAGCTGGATCGCGGCAACGTCGGATTCTGAACTGGCGGGAAATCCAGCGTCCAGTGAATGAACTCCGGCGTCCTGCAGCGCCAGGGCGATGCGAAGCTTTTCGTGCGGCTCCAGGGTCGCACCGGGCATCTGTTCGCCATCCCGGAGAGTCGTGTCACTGAACAGGATTTTGCCGCTGCGTTTGTGATGGCTGATGATCGCCTGACGCACTTTGTCAGTGACGTGCCGGGACAGATTCTGGAAGAAATGTGATTGTGTCATACACATGCTCATCGGGCGGATCAGACCGTTCGGCCTGATCCGCCCGAAGCGTGTTGAAGTCGTATGATACCGGCAAGCTGACGCATGCCGCTCGCCGATTTCCGGAATTTTACAGAACCTTTGTCACGCCTGGCGTTGGAATGGCGTAGGTCAGGTCGTCATTCGGAACCACAGGAGGTGTGTCGGTGAAGCTATGAAACTTCTCAACCGGTGACACACTGAGGTTGGATTTCAGCGCGTCATCCCATTTGATAACCTGTCCGGAATACGTGGCCATTCTGCCAAGGACTGACGTCATGGAACTGTAAGCGCCGTATTCCGCTTCATTCGGGATGTCGCCACGGCGAAGAGCTGCAAACAGGTCGTGATGTTCCTGCTGATGCCCGTCGTGGAGATTTTTGCGTTTGTCGCCATCCATCCGGGGATACTCCCACTTCAGTTTGCCCTTTGTGTCGAAAATGCGACCATTGGCAAGGTCGCAGAATCCTTCTGCACCGTGCGCAAATTCGGCAACTTCACTCCAGCAGTTCGATATGTGACGGCACTGACTGAGCAGCACTGAGCTGTCTCCATCATTCTCGTACGTGAATTCTACAAAGTGATGATCATAGATTTCACCATACTCTTTACCCGTACGAACCTGACGTCCGCCCTGGCCCTGAGCCGACACGGGATTACCACCCATCAGCCAGTTGATGACGTCGAGGTTGTGAATATGCTGTTCCGTAATATGGTCACCGCACAACCAGTTAAAGTAATACCAGTTGCGCATCTGATATTCCATTTCTGACTGGCCGTCCTTGCGAGGCCGAACCCAGACGCCTTCGCCATTCCAGTAGGCCCGCGTGGCGACGATGCGACCAATCTCGCCGTCCTGCAGACGCTTGATCGTATCAACATAGATGGGCTCATGATGCCGCTGCAGGCCGACCGCAACCGCAAGGTTTTTTGATTTCGCAATCTGATTTGCATCAATCACTTTGCGAACGCCGATGGCATCGACAGCAACCGGCTTCTCCATGAAAATGTGCTTGCCGGCATTGACTGCGGCTTCAAAGTGCAGCGGTCGAAATCCTGGTGGAGTCGCCAGAATCACCAGATCAATATCTTGTTCCAGGACTTTCTGATAGGCATCTAAACCGACAAACTGACGTTCTTTCGGAATATCAACTTTGTCACCATGCTGGCGGGCAATGGTTTGCAGCGCACTCTGGAGGTTATCATCGAAGGCATCGGCCATTGCCACCAGCTTTGTCGGGCCTTCAGTGTTCAACGCCTGCTCGGCAGCACCACGACCACGTCCGCCACAGCCAACCAGGCCGATGCGAATCGTGTCATCGCCACGCACATGAGCAGCTCGAACAGGGTCAAGCCCTGCAAGTAGCGAAGCACCGGCAGCGGCGACCGCAGACGTTTTGAGGAAGCCTCGGCGTGAAGCATCAGATGCATTGAAAGCCATGAAATTTCTCCGGGTGAGAATTGAAGACAGTTCCACACCTCTGTCTGGTAACGACGGGTTGAACCACGACTGTTGAGTGTGTCGAACCGAGTAGGAAGACGAGCCTCGTGCGAACACCGTGCGTCGCGAAGCATTCGCCGCTTTGACATGGGTACGATTTAACATGGTACGCTTTAACATCGCGATTCGCAAACGTACGGCCTCAGTGACTGTACCAGGGGTACAGTCCTCGATTTTTCGGTTCCTTGAAGGATTCCGATTCCTGTCTGCCGGGCAACTGTCTAGTGTCGGTCCTGCCTGCCGGGCAGGACTTCGCGACTCGTCGCTCGCCGGACTCATTTCCGACCGCGTGGAGTATCGTTGAGAATTAATCGCGTATGCTTGCTGCGGTCGAAGAGCAGCGACGCGAGCAAAAACAGACGAAGCAGGGTAGTCTTGTTCAGATTGGCAAGTCTCCTTAGAATCCCTGTCTTCTGCGGGTGATGTCGAGATCAGCGGGCCTGCGGTTTGTCCGGTTGATCAGAAAACATTTACGTTGCCACAGCCTCAGTCGATAGCCATTCTTGGATCCACGGGATCCATCGGGACAAGTTGCCTTGACGTCATTCGCCAGCATCCGGAGCGATTGCGCGCGACGGGTCTGGTGGCTCATCGAAGTGTGGAGCGACTCTGTCAGCAGGTGGCTGAGTTTCGCCCGACATGGGCGGTGATTGGTGCGGAAGACATTTCGGTTCCACCAATGGCCTGTAAAGGGATTGCTGAGACCGCCTGGCACCAGGGCCTCGAAGCTGTCGCCGCGATGATCCAGCGATCAGACATCGACACGGTGGTGTCAGCGATGGTTGGAGCCGCCGGGCTGCCTGCGACCTGGGCTGCGGTTGATGCGGGGAAACGGGTCGCTTTGGCGAACAAGGAGTCGTTGGTTGTCGCGGGTTCACTGATTATGGAGCGTGCCGGTCAGACCGGAGCGACCGTGATTCCGGTGGATAGTGAACATAGTGCGATTTTTCAGTGCCTTCAGGCGGGACGACGCCATGATTTAGAGCGAATTGTGCTCACAGCCAGCGGCGGACCGTTCCGCGGTTATACGAGGG
>JAYUVA010000577.1:0-3444 GCA_043754375.1 Candidatus Kuenenia sp.
GCGGTTGAGTTTTTCTTTGGCTTCGTGACGCAGTTGTGGCACGGCCAGATAGTCGAAGATATCCGGTATCTTCACAGAATCGACTTTTTGCAGGCGCGCAATGTCGGTCTCCTGACGCCGGACATAGCCGGCATACTGTGCTTCGATCATCATTTGTCGCCGCGTGTTGACTGACAGGTTCAGCTCTGTCAGTTGAGGAAACTGCTGATAGACTTCGCCCCATGTGATCGTGTTGCGGCGCAGCCATTCTTCCAGGGTCGCACCCAGCGACCGCAGTTTGCTCATTGCCGCGAATCCCTGCTGCAGATTTTCTTCGTAACGGCGAAAGCGTTCGGTACGTGCGAGGCAAACGCTGCCGATCTCAATTCCCAGCGGCGTCAACCGGCGATCGGCGTTGTCCTGTCGCAACAACAGGCGGTATTCGGCGCGCGATGTGAACATACGATAGGGTTCATCGACGCCTTTGGTCACGAGATCATCAATCAACACGCCGAGATACGCCTGGCTGCGATCCAGCACGAACGGCCCCTTGCCCTGAATTTTCAACGCCGCATTCAGGCCAGCCATCAGACCCTGTCCGGCTGCTTCCTCATACCCCGTGGTGCCGTTGATCTGCCCGGCGAAGTACAAGCCTTCGACACGTCGAGTTTCCATCGTCGGATACAGTTGCGTTGGCGGTGCAAAGTCATATTCGACGGCGTAGCCGTACCGCATAATCTGCGCTTTTTCGCAGCCTGGAATTCGACGCACGATCTCATCCTGCACATCGCGCGGCAGGCTGGTGGAGATGCCGTTGCAGTAAACTTCCTGAGTGTTGCGACCTTCTGGTTCCAGAAAAATCTGATGTGACGTCTTGTCAGCAAACCGCACGACTTTGTCTTCGATCGATGGGCAGTAACGCGGTCCGGTGGACTGAATCTGTCCCGAATACATCGGCGCGCGATGCAGGTTGGCGCGAATGATTTCGTGGATTTCATGCGTCGTACTTGTCAGATAACAATGAATCTGAGATTGCTCAATCCGATCATTCATGAACGAAAATGGCTCGGGATTTTCGTCTCCAGGTTGAGGTTCGCAGCGGGAAAAATCGATCGTGCGACCATTCAGTCGTGCAGGAGTGCCGGTCTTAAAACGGCGAAGTTCAAAACCCAGTGAGGTTAATGCACCTGAGACTCCATGCGACGCCTTGTCACCGGCTCGTCCGCCTTCTGCTTTCAATTCGCCCGTGTGCATAATGGCCTTCAGAAACGTGCCGGTCGTCAGGATCACGGCACGGGCACGGTAGAACGCATCGCCAGCAACGCGAATGCCGGTGATCCGGCCGCTGGCAGTTTCGATTGATTCGACAGTTTCCTGGCAGAGCGTCAGATTCTCCTGCTGCTCAACCCGATTCTTCATCTCAAACTGATATGCCTTTTTGTCCGCCTGAGCCCGCGGACTGTGCATCGCCGGCCCTTTGCCGCTGTTCAGCATCCGAAAATGAATCGCGGTGGCATCAATCACGCGGCCCATTTCGCCGCCGAGTGCATCGATTTCGCGGACAATCTGCCCCTTGGCGATTCCCCCGATCGCCGGATTGCAACTCATCTGCGCGACGGTGTCGCAGTTCATCGTCAAAAGCGCCGTTTTCGCGCCAAGCCGCGCGGAAGCAAGGGCCGCTTCTGTTCCCGCATGACCGGCACCAACGACGACGACATCAAAATCATAAACACACTTGAACGACATAATGAATCTCTGCACTTTGAGTGCCGTACGCCAGGAGTCTGTTCCGATAACTCCAAAACTGTGAGCCGCAAGGCGCTAGCGGGCTGTTGATTTAATCGTTTAACGGCAAGCCGCAGGCGACGGCGTCACCGGAATCCGTCGCCTGCGGCTCGGGGTTAAGAACCCGTCCAGGAACTATTCCGTGGTTTTGGAACGTAATTTTTTGTTTCGGCCCAAAGGGCCAGCAGTTCAAATAGCCACGGCCATCGGCCTTGTCATTACCCACATTTTTTCCATGCGCACCCAACCCCAACGGGGTTTAACAACAAAGCCTGGGGTCGCCGTGACAACGGCGCACCCCAGGAAAATCGGCACAAAACCCAGTGAACCCCAGCGGGGTTCTACATGGCAATTGCCAGTTTGGGTTCAAAAATCGGGGATGTGGAACCCCGTTGGGGTTCTCTAACAAAACTTGCGTGAGCCGCGGAGGTTTTTTGAAGGGTGATTAGATTTTCAAACTGGCATATCCCGGTTCGACCGCCTGAAATTTGAGGTCTTGAAGCAGGTTTCCGGATCGTCTCGTTTTGCGGCACCAGACTGCAATGCGACGGACTTCAACCAAAGTGGTGAGCGGACCACTGATCCGCCATGTCCGGGCGACATGAATCCTGCGCCGAACAGAAGTTCCTGGCATCTTGACACTTGTGTTGGGATTCACAACTGAACAGAATCCAGTGAAAGCCGATATGTTGCTGGTGCATGGAAAAGGGGTCAGGAACCAATAGCCAAATGGCCCAAGGGGTGCTTCGCACTATTGGTTCCTGACCGCTTTTCCAAGCCTGGTGAGCGGCAAGGCGCTAGCCGCCGGTTTTTGCAGGCGAGTTACCCGCAGCTAGCGACCTGTTGATTTAACAGTGTCGCCTTTCGCTCCGCGAAAGTTGCGTGGCTCAACCGTTCCGCAGCGCGCTGGTATAATAAGAACAACCCGTCTGATCCAACTTTTTTCCTGTCTGAGATGAAGCGTAGTCGCTTCGGAGTTCTTCAATGAATGACTGGCTGAATCGGTTTGTTGAAGACGGCACAATCGGCGAATCGCAGCTCGAAGAATCCCGCAACATGGCGGCGAATCTCGGCATTCCGGTTGAAGACGCGCTTGTTCGTCTGGGTTATATTTCCGCCGCAGATCTCGGTCAGGCACAAGCCAGCGAATTTGGTTACGAATACATCGAACTCGAAGGCCGCCAGATTCCAAACGCCATCATCGAACTTGTCACAGAATCGATGGCGCGTGAAAACATCGTGATTCCCATCGAATCGGATGGCGAATCGGTTGTGATTGCGATGCACAATCCAAACAACATCGAAGTGATCGACAAGCTCCGCTTTGTTCTCAACCGCGAAATTCGCCCAGTGATGGCTCCGATGGAATCTATCCAGGCAGCCATTAACCGACACTACGGGCAATCCGAGACCGAATCCGTGGACTCGATGATTTCGGAATTTACCGAAACTCAGATCGACTTCACCGACATCGAAGCCGCTGCCGCCATGCAGGGCGATGAAGACGACAGCGCCCCAATTATTCGTCTGGCGAATCTGATCATTTCTGAAGCGGTCAAAGAACGGGCCAGCGATATTCACATTGAGCCATTCGAAGACCGCGTCCGAATTCGTTACCGCATTGACGGCGTCCTGCTGGAACGCGACAGTCCTCCCAAACGTTTGCTGGGAGCTTTAGTG
>JAYUVA010000578.1:0-2588 GCA_043754375.1 Candidatus Kuenenia sp.
AATCGCGGTTTTGTTGGCCACGAAAAGGCACGAAAAGACACAAAGGAATCGCAGGTTCCATCAAACGACACTTCACGCATTCCGGAGCGCGCGTTCAAAGCGGGTTTGCAGCTCTTCGATTGGTTCGGTGCCGACGCTGATTCGCAGCAACCAGCGGGAGACACCGCATTGTTCGACGAAATCCAGTTCTGTGAAATGTGCCAGGATCGTGTAGGGACAGCAAAGTGTAAAAATCGTCCCCAGATTCGGGCCTTTGCAGATTTCGAGATGGTCAAACACAGCCGGCGTTGCCACTGCCGGGTTCTTCAGCACGATGGATAAGAGCCCTCCGTTGTGATGGATCGAATGCTCATTCATCCAGTCGAAGCGCTGCGTGTCCAGGCTCGGATGATACACCTTGTCGACCTGGGGTTGCTCGGTCAGCCATTGCGCCAGTTGATTGGCGTTGCGATTGATTGTTTCGACGCGTGACCGCACGTCGCGGGAATTTCTTTCCAGTACCTCCACGTCCGCATCGACCAGCAGTTCTTCGAAGTTCTCAGCGAACGCGGGGCGCAGCCAGTCGGCATGTCGGCTGGCCGTGTTCAGTGTCACGGAACCGCCGAGAACATCACCGTAGCCGCCGAAGTATTTTGTCAGACTCGTCACAACGACATCCGCAAACGGCAGCACATCGTGATTGATACAGGCCGCCAGCGTGTCATCGATCACGAGCAAAAACTCATGTTCATCCGCGAGCTGCCGAAGCGTTTGCAGATCGAGTGACTTCAGCAGCGGATTCGTCGTGGATTCACAGAACACGGCCGCGATCTTTTGAGTTTTGAGTAACTCCGTCAGTTGCGTGAGATCATCGCGATTACCGACGGGGTAGAACTGCACATCTGCCGGAGCAAAGCGCTGCTGGATCTTGAGTGTATCAACATACGGAAATCCAAACTGCACGCTCGGACTTGTCGAGTCATACTGACGCAGGGCACGCCAGACGGCTGCGATCGCTGCCATACCGCAGGGATAAAGCCAGATTTCGGCATCGCGGTTTCTTCTGAAATCGCGCAATCTCTCGCGGACAGTTCGGCGCGCCAGCGTTTCAGAACTTGCCACCGCCTGACCGTTCAGAATCAACTCTGCCGAGCGCGAGGTCAAAACTTCACCGGCATGTTGCCAGTACTCGCGCAGTCGTGAAAACTCCTCTGGATCAATCGCGATACCACAGGCCGTTTGATTTGCGAGAGCTACAAGTCGAGCACTCCGTCCGCCCCGCCAGGCGACATAGTCAACAGCTCGCTGAGCTGCCGCGGTGCTGGGGAAAATCAGTCCCGCGTTCGGAGCACCAAAGATGTCGTGGCACAAACGCCGTACATAAGGATGCAGACAAAATCGGGGGTACGCAGCCTGCAAACGGTTGACGACCTCGCCATCCCCTTCTTCATATTTGATGTTATGTTCCCACAAGGGCAGCGCGACCGAAACGGCATGTGGCGAATCGGGCATCGGCAGGCCGAGATGTTCGGCTTTCCAGTGAGGGGATGTCAACAGGTCGATGGGCATGTTTTGAAGGATGAAGGATGAAGGATGAACGGACGTTAGATTGAATCGCCAGCGGTGATCTCGTGGTCCATGTCGAGCGAGGGGTTTTCCGTGCATGGTTTTCCGACAACGACGGCCGGGACACCTGCGACGGTGCAATGTGGCGGGACATTTTTCAGCACGACGCTGCCTGCCCCGACTTTCGCGCCGACACCAATTTCGACGTTGCCCAGTATTTTTGCGCCGGCACCGATCAGGACTCCGCGGCGGACCTTGGGATGACGATCACCGGAGGATTTTCCCGTGCCGCCCAGCGTGACTTCATGCAGCAGCGAGACATCGTCTTCAATCACGGCAGTCTCGCCGATCACAATGGAGGTTGCATGGTCCATCAGAATGCCGCGTCCGATTCTGGCCGCCGGATGAATATCGACGCCGAACGCTTCTGACATTCTGTTTTGCAGAAACAGCGCCAGCAGTTCACGTCCTTCGCCCCATAACCAGTGCGCGATGCGATAGCCGATGAGGGCATGCACGCCTTTCAGAAACAAGAGCGGCACAAGGTTGCACGTGACGGCCGGGTCGCGTTCCCGGACGGCGCGAATGTCGGCACAGATCGCATCGGCGATCGAAGGGTCCTTCTGCATCGCGTCCAGAATAATCTCACGCAGTTGCATGGCCGACAATGTGCTGGATGCCAGTTTGCCCGCAAGGTGATAGCTCACGGCGTCTTCGAATCGCTCGTGGTTGAGTACCGTAGCATGCAGAAAACTGGCGAGCATCGGCTCCGAGCTGGCTCGTTCAGAGGCTCGTTCGCGGATCGAAGACCAGATACAGGTTTCGGTGTTTTTCGGTTTGGAAGACATGGTTTGCTGGTTGTGATTTACGTGAATTTGGAAAGGAATAGTGACGGAAAACCAAAATGCAGGCAAGTCCTCACAAGATCACGCATCGCGAGTCTGGTCGTCCGGCAATGAGATGAGTATGATCATTCCGGTGGGCATCGTCACTGTTCTGATGCCGGGATATCCAGCAAAACGCAAAGGCGAATTTATGAGAAA
>JAYUVA010000579.1:0-8954 GCA_043754375.1 Candidatus Kuenenia sp.
ATTCCACGGCGGAGTTACATGAACGTCACCGTTCATTGATTTGGTCAAACGCCTGGGATTCATCCCCAAGGCGTGCGCTCTGCCAATTTGATTGTTCAACAAGACTGGTTTCGTTTGCTCGATTGCAGTGATACAATCCCGAGCATTGGGTGAGTTTATTCGGGGGACAACGATGAGCAGCGTTACGGTTGAACTGGAACTTCCACAGGATTGGAAGCGTTTTCAAATGCCGACAGCTTTGCAGGCTCGGCTGAGTTCGTTGCTGGATGAGCAGGATAAATTCGGGAAGCTCAGTAAAGCCGAACGTGAGGAAGCTCAGGCGTTGACGGAACTGGTGGATTTGCTTTCCCTGATGAAGCTCCGGGCAGAACGTGCGGGCCTGAACAAGCGATGAGCCCTCAGATTCCGGTGCGACTGATTCGACACGTTCGCCAACGTGCGGGCGACGTCTGCGAATACTGCCGCCTGCCTCAGGCATCGCAGGAAGCCACGTTTCACGTTGACCATGTGTTACCACGTTCGCAAAACGGACCAACGGAACTGGCGAATCTGGCTCTGGCGTGCGTGACGTGTTCGCTTCGCAAGTCGGCTCGAACATCCGCCGTTGATCCGAAAACCGGCAACACGGCAGCCTTATTCAACCCTCGAACCGACGACTGGTCAGACCATTTCGCGTTTACGTCCACTTGGCGAATTCGCGGGAGAACGGATACCGGGCGAGCCACAATTGAAGCTCTCGGCATGAACCGCACGGCCATTGTGCTGATTCGCCGGGAACTGGTTCTGCTGAACCGCTTTCCGCAGTAGTGCCGATCCTTGCAGATTTTGCCACACTCGTTTGCGTCCGCCGTTGTTTCGCCGGGGACGAAAGTGTGATTCACGCTCTGCTATCGCCTTGTGCAGGCGTCAAAGTGGATTCTGGCAGGTTCATCCGCAACCCCGTTCCGCTCGGCATTCATCACCCAAAGCCACCAACCGACGCTGAACGTCTTTCGGCAGGTCTTCACACGCGACAATCAGTGCCCGAATTGCTTCCCATGATGCACAGTTTTGGAAGTCCACTGCACCGGATATTGCACCGCTTTCACAAGGACAGGCTGTCCGTGGCTTATTTCCGTGCGAATAATTCGGTTGTCCCTCATTCGGTTGTCTCCCTGCATCGCATGAATTGGGACAACCGAATTGGGACAACCGAATTGCCGGAAACACTGGGTCGGAATACACGGTATTGGCGTGAACGGCGTGTGTCGATGCTTGAAGACATTGACACAGATCGTGTCCAATTGTGTCATTCCAGCCCGCGCGGTATGTACCACACGCCGTCGAAAGTGACGTGAACCCGAAGCGTCACAATTCTGTACTCGCAAAAGCGTCATTTTGGACCGCGCGGAGTATCGTATTGAGACACAACGAGTTCGTAGTTGATTTGTTCGATGTCATGCTATTTGCGAGACAGCAACTGGTGAGCAGCCATAACTACCTGCGAGCCTGGGCGTTGACGCAGATAGCTGACAATCGAGGTTTCGATGTAAACAGTATCCATCGTACAAGTGCATCAATTCGACGAACGTTCACCCTGCGATTCAATCAACAGAAGATTAACGCCCCGGAGTATTACGCCGGTCATCAATGGGCAGCAAAACGCGAACTACGCGGACATTTAGAACCCCTGACAAAACCTGCGTGAGTCGCGACGTTCGTGGTTTTTTCAGGGGTTCTCACTCAGACCGTTCGTCCGAGGCATAGAATCGTCAGGTCGTCGCCTGCCAGCCTTGTTTCGGCGAATTGCTGCAGGTCGTGCAGCAGGGCGTGTACCATGCCTTCGGCATCAGCAGGTGCCGAAAGGATTGTGGCATGCAGACGTTCACTGCCATACAGTGCTCCGGAACTGTTGCGCATTTCGGTGGCGCCGTCAGTGTAGAGCAGCAGCACGTCGCCGCGCTCAAGCGATGTTTCGACCTGCTCATACGGACAATCTCGGACCCCCAACGGCAGGCCGGCCTTATCCGCACCGAAATCTTCAAGCTGTGTGAGTTCCCGGCTGCCGCGCCGCAACACTGGTGGAGGATGTCCGGCATTGATCACTGTCAGTCGAAACTGATCCAGATCCAGTACGGCGACGACAAATGTGATGAATCGATCATCACTCATCGAATTCAGGAGCAGGACATTCAGCTTACGAATCGCATCGGTCAAATTCGGCGAACTGGACAAGCAGATGCGTGTCGCGGCTGCCAGATGGGCCATCAAAAGTGCTGCGGACATGCCCTTGCCGACGACGTCGGCGACGACAACCGCCAGCCGATTGCCGGGCAACGAGATGTAGTCAAAATAGTCACCGCTCACACGCTGCGCTGGCGCATAGTGATCGAAGAACTGGAATCCGGCGCAGGAGGGCCGGCCGGTCGGCAGCAGACTTCTTTGAATTCGGGTCGCGGCTTCCAGCTCCTGTCGTTCTTCGTGCAGACGGGCGACTTCCATCGCTCGGGCTGCAAGCAGGCTTGCGCAAACCAGCAATGCAAGATCTTCTTCACTGAACTGACTGGTTCGATCTCGCGAGTCCAACTGAATGACTCCGATGCAGTCGCCGTCTTCGCGATTAATCGGGACACACATGATCGAACGAATTTCGAAGTGGCGAATACTGTCGGTAAACTTAATTTGCGAATCGATCCCCGCATCGCGACTGAGAATCGCCCGTCCGCTCACCAGCACCTGCTGGATAATGCTGCGGCTGACAGGAATTGTGTCTGAATCGCGAGGCCGACGATATTTTGCGGCACATGGATTCATCGCCCCCGTCTGTTGATTTCGCAGCAGGATGAACCCACAGTCAACAGCCGGAAATATTGTAAACAGGCTGTCCAGGATCTGCGGCAGCACAATCTTCAGATCCAGGGAGTGACTCAAATTGCGTGCAATCTCCAAAACAGCGCGCAGTTTGGCTTCTGGTTTCACCGAGAGCCGCAGATCACCGTCAACTTCCAGCGAGGACAGTTCCGGGACGCGCGGTGCATCCAGCAACTCGGACAGCGGGATGGTCCTCACCTCCGAGGTGCCGCCCATGATGCCGCCCATTGAATTCGCACCCGCCGCGAACTGTCCCGATGAAATCTCGACTGATGATTCTTCGTCCTGAAATACGAGAGTCAGACCGACCACCGAGATGCGATCTCCAGGGACCAGACGCGTTCGCCTCGCCAGACGATGACCATTCACAAAGGTGCCGTTCATGCTGCCCAGATCGTCGAGGCTGTAAATGCCTTTCCTGTTCAAAATGATGAAGTGCCTGCCAGACACGACAGGTGAATCAACGACGATATCGCACCCCGGATCCCGTCCGACCAGCGTTAGCACGCTCTGCAGGGGAAACTTCAGATTTCTGCGACTGTCACATAACTCAGCCATGTGTGTTTCCGTGAAATCATCAGCTCAATCAGGCACGCGATTCAAAACTGAAAATCGCCTGATCGCGAGTCTCAAGAATCTCGCAGATTCGGTGCAATCGAATCAATTCCAGAACACTGCGTACTCCGGGTCTGACTTCACACAGCTTCAAGTCACCACCAGCCGCTGAAACATGCTTCAGGCACGAAATGATGGCTCCACAGCCGCGACTATCGACAAACTCGACTCGGCCCATATCCAGCACCAGTTTGTGACAATCGTGCAGAGCTGAAATGATTTCCTCGCGAAACGAATCTGAGTTGCTGAGATCCAGATGCCCGGCAATGGGCGTCGCCACCAGGACATCGCCATCTCGTTCGATCAATACATCCATCGTGGCATGCTCCTAATCGCAGCGTCTGCGATTTTTGATGAGGCAGATTGTGCAGAGCCCTGCATCGTTCCGCGAAAAATGAACTTCGTCAACCGACCGCTGAATCAGGTATTGACCGTAACCACTTTCAGCTCGGGCAGTGAAATCCGGAGTTGGAACGGTTTCCGGACTGAATGCACAACCCGGATACGAAAACGTCACACACGCACGCATCTGTTCGATATTGAGTGTCAGTTCAATCAACCCATCGGGCTGCCCCCGCATACCGTGCAACATGATATTGCTGGCCACTTCGCTCACTGCCAATTCCAGCTGCGAGATCGCGGGAATATCTGATGATTCATTCCAGATCAGGCGGCAACTCGTTCGTGTGTAGTCCCGGATATCAGAGATCAGATGCGGCTTGCCGGGAAAATGGCGTCGCAATTCCACCATAGGCTCAGCCCTTGTCGTCGCTGCTGTTGAATGTTGCAGAACGTATGGATTGAGTATACTCCCACGACGGAAGAATTCAAATCAGAGCAGGAACGGCTTTAAAAAAGGGGAGCAGGCACCAATCGCCAAATGGCCAGGGGTGCTCCGCACTATTGGTGCCTGACCCATTTAAAAGCGACATGGGCATGATGCGTTTCGCTTCATGCCCCCTGCCGGAATCGCAGATTCACAAACTGGGAGAGAGTTCATGCAGATCGACAAAGTTCCAGCCGTCGTTCCGAATCATGGATTTCCAGACCATGACAGTCTGCGTGAATCAATCCTGCATCATGTGAATTATTCACTGGGGCTGAGTGCAGCAGGACTGTCGCCGCGTGAGGCTTTTCGGGCTGTGTCGCTTGCGATCCGTGATCTTATGGTCGGACGGTCTTTGTCCACGGAGGCGACGTATCAAAGCACCGACGCAAAGCGACTTTACTATTTGTCGCTCGAATTCCTGATCGGTCGGTCACTACGCAACAATCTTGTGAACCTCGGCCTGCTGAATACCTGCCGTGAAGTGCTGCTGGAACTCGGCGTGGACTTCTCGGACGTTGAAGAACATGAGACAGATGCGGCACTCGGGAACGGTGGCCTCGGTCGACTTGCTGCCTGCTTTCTGGATTCGCTGGCCACGCTTGGAATGCCCGGGTTTGGATACGGAATCAATTACGAATACGGGCTTTTTCGCCAGGAAATCCGAGACAATCAGCAGGTAGAAAGGCCTGACAACTGGCGAACATATGACACGCCATGGCAGATTCAGCGACCTCAGGATGCGGTGCTGGTTTCGTTGTATGGCCATGTTGAACACGCCATGGATCGGCAGGGTCGATACAACCCGATGTGGCTCGACTGGAAGGTCGTGATCGGTGTTCCATGCGACATGCCTGTCGTCGGCTACGGAGGCAGGACTGTGAATTATCTGCGTCTGTACTCGGCCCGCGCGTCGCAGGAGTTCGACATGAATATCTTCAATGAGGGCGATTACCTGAATGCCGTGCAACTTAAAGTTCAGATGGAAACAATTTCCAAAGTCCTGTACCCCAGTGATTCCATCGCGGCTGGACGGGAATTGCGACTTGTTCAGGAATACTTTCTTGTAGCGTGCGCTGTTCGGGACATCGTTCGCAGTTACCAGCGAACTCATGTCGGCTTCGAACAGTTCGAAAATAAAGTCGCCATCCAGCTCAATGACACACACCCGGCACTGACCGTGGCCGAACTGATGCGGATTCTGATCGACGAAAATGACCTCTCCTGGGATCGCGCATGGGAAATCACGACCGCCACCTGCGCGTACACAAATCACACGTTAATGGCTGAGGCACTCGAACGCTGGCCAGTCGCATTACTGGAACGTGTACTGCCAAGGCATCTTCAGATCATCTATGAAATTAACGATCGGCTGCTCGCGGCAGTCGCGCTCCGCTGGCCTGACGACAACGGACGGCTGAACCGGATGTCAATTATTGAAGAAGGATCGCAAAAACAGGTCCGCATGGCACATCTGGCGATCGCCGGATGCCATTCCGTGAACGGCGTTGCAGGTGTTCATACTCAACTTGTGACAACAGAGCTGGTCCCTGATTTTCACCAGTTCTGGCCGGAAAAATTTAATAACAAGACCAACGGCGTCACTCCCAGACTCTGGCTGCTGACAGCCAATCCTCGCCTGGCAGCACTGGTCACCGAAGTGATCGGTGACGGTTGGATTACCAATCTCGACCGGCTCCGCGAACTGGAACCGCTGGCAGGTGACACGACATTTCAGGAACGATTTCTGGCTGTCAAACAATGGAATAAGGAACGTCTGGCACAGTGGATTCGACAGACAATCGGCGAATCGGTCGATCCTGAAACGTTATTCGATATCCACGTCAAGCGGATTCATGAATACAAACGCCAACTCATGAATGTGCTGCACATTATTGACGAATACCTGTGTCTGGTTGACGATGGGGTGATTCCGAAACAGGCACGCACGTATCTGTTTTCCGGCAAAGCTGCACCCGGATACTATCTTGCCAAACAGATCATCCGGTTGATTCATGATGTCGCCGAGGTGATCAATCGTGATCCCCGCTGCCGGGGCCTTCTGAGTGTCTGCTTTCTGCCGGACTATCGCGTGTCACTCGCCCAGATCATCATTCCGGCGGCAGACCTGAGCGAACAGATCTCGACAGCCGGTATGGAAGCTTCCGGCACCAGCAACATGAAATTTGCGATGAACGGCGCTCTCACGATCGGGACGCTCGACGGGGCAAACATCGAGATTCGCGAAGAAGTGGGTGAAGATAACTTTTTTCTGTTCGGGCACACTGTGGAAGAAATCCGGAACATGCAACGAATCGGACATCGTCCGTCCGAGATCTATGAGCGGAGTTCCGCTGTCCGACGAGTGATCGACTCGCTGCGGGACAATCGATTTTGCCCGCGATCCGAAGGCCGATATGGCTGGATTTGTGATCGATTACTGGCCGACGGTGAATCCTATTTTCATCTGGCCGATTTCGAGTCCTATCTGAAGGCTCACGATGACGCAGCAATTCTGTATCGCAATCGCTCCCTGTGGATAAGAAAAGCCATTCTGAATACGGCCAGAATCGGCAAGTTCTCCAGCGATCGCACAATTTCAGAATATGCACGGGATATCTGGAACATCGTGCCAGCCGGAGACCATCGGTGATGCGGCCGCTCGCTTTTTACTCCACGCGGCCTCAAATGACACATTCGTTTAACCGCGTGGGCAACGCCCCGCGCTTCGTATTTCACGCTTCGTATTTCGTATTTCAAATCTCAAATGCGAAATTTTAAATAGAACAATCGCGGCCCGCTGGGCACGCGGTTAAACAAGCCAATGCCAACCGCGCGCGGCATCGCTCACACGCAACGCAACGCGATGTCCGGTGATACGCCACGAACGGTTTCGACGTGGCCGATGCGTGAGGGAAGTACGAAACGCAGTTCGCGGCCTTCGGTTTTCTTGTCCAACATCATGCAACGAACAATGTCGTCGTGTCGATTCTTTAAATCGGACGGTACCTCGACGGGAAGATTCAGCGCGGACAGCAGGTCACTCTGGCGGCATGTGTCGTGGGAATTGATGCGGCCGAGAGATTCCGCAAGACGGCTGGCACAGATCATGCCGATGGAAACCGCTTCGCCATGCAGCAGAGTTCCGTAACCGGCGAGCGTTTCAAACGCATGGCCGAACGTGTGCCCGTAATTCAATACGGCACGCAGTCCCGTTGTTTCATATTCATCCTGACGCACGACATCGGCCTTGAGTTCACAACAACGGGCGACCACATGCCGCAGCACATCTGGACTACGTGAATTCAAGCCAGCGATGTTCTGCTCCAGAAACGCAAAAAAAGTCTCATCCAGAATGACCCCGTACTTCACGACTTCCGCCAGCCCTGAACGATACTCGCGATCAGGCAGCGTCCTGAGCGTCGCGAGATCGATGATAACACCCAGCGGCTGGTGAAAGGCACCGATCAGATTTTTCCCGCGCGGATGATTGATTCCCGTCTTGCCGCCGACGGAACTATCCACCATCGAAAGCAGAGTCGTCGGCACCTGCACGAACCGCAATCCGCGCGCATAGGTCGCTGCGACAAATCCAGCGAGATCACCCGTCACGCCGCCTCCGACTGCCACGACCAGCACCTTGCGGTCGGCGGTCATATCGACGAGGTGATCGTACATCGCCTGAGTCTGTGCATAGGACTTTGTGTGTTCACCCGATGGCACAATGCCTGCACGGACTTCCGCACCGGCCGCTTCAAGACTGTACTGCACGGCGGCACCATGTACGGCAAACACGGCGACATCGGCGATCAGCAGGACGCGCAGGCCTTTAGCGGTGTCCAGTTTCAGCCATCCGGCCAGCAGCGAACCGGCCTGCGATATGCCCCCTTCGTTGATCACGATGTCGTAACTTCGCGAACCGAGATTTACCGGAACGATACGTTCCCATGCAGAAAATGGTGCGGTCATTGAGGCTGACTAATCGTGAATGTCGTTTGGACTTTTAAAAAGGGGTCAGGAACCAATCGCCAAATGACCCAAAAGGTGTAAAAGTTTAGTCCATCGCCCATAGATCTCACCCGGACGTGCATATTTCAACAGCGGCCGGGAGTGACGGTCGCTGACGTTTGCACAGTTGTGCTCATGCCTCGGGTAAAAACTGAATGGCATCCGCAGCCTTCCCGAATGCCGAAAATGTATGCGTTTACCAAATTCTCGCCAAGATCAGTCGGAGAGGGACTAAACTGCCGCTGGACAGTAAGCTCATTCATTGTCGCTTTCCCTGACAAGATCGAAAAGGCGCACTTCATTCGATGTGACAGACCGCGGGCTGGAAGGCGAGCAGTCACTGACTCAGGACGGTTCATCCTGCCTCACAAATGAGGCCAGAGTATGTGAGCTGGATGCCGACCGAAGCAGGATAACCACGTTTGGAACGATGGCCGTCAATCGCCGCGTAAGTAGTCCACTTGCATTCATGGCTATTTCGCGTTGACGGTGGCTTTGTCGGTGGCTTTGTCGGTGGTTGGTGAAGGCTCGGCGTTGGCTGCAGCCTTGAAGTCATTCAGTTTCTTCTGCCAATCGGTAGCTTTGGCGTCATAGCCCTTGTCCGGTTCGGCGGCGTGCCAGTCGGTATATAATTGCACGAGCCTTTCAATCGCCT
>JAYUVA010000580.1:0-9307 GCA_043754375.1 Candidatus Kuenenia sp.
CCGCAGCGGTGACGATTACAGCGTCAGCGACGGGATTCGCCAACGCGACAACGACGCTGACGGTCAACGACAATGAAACAGCACTGAGCCTCAGTGCCATCCCGGCCACATTTTCAGAGAATGCTGGCGTTTCGGCATCAACGCTGACTGTCACTCGCACAGGCCCGACGACAGCGGCGAAGATCGTGACTCTGACGTCATCGAATACGAACAAGGCGACGGTTCCCGCGACGGTCACAATTCCTGCAGGCCAGACCACAGCCACGGCAACGATCGCTGCGATTGATAACAGTACCGTCGATGGTGCCGCAACGGTCACGATTACCGCATCAGCGACGGGATTTGCCAACGCGACGACCACGCTGACAGTGAACAACAATGATATCCCACTGACGGCAGTATTCACCGCCGCCGATGCGGTGCAGTCGAATGGAACAAAGATCACACGCGATTCCACTTCGCAGGTCACGGGTACGACAGTTGCCGGAGCGACAATCACTGTGGACAGTGACGGCGATGGCGCGTTTGACGACGGAAGTGCCACCGCCGGAATCGACGGAAGTTTTACGGTGGGTGTGACACTGTTGCACAATGCGACAAATCATGGAGCAAACCGACTGTTCGTAAAATCGGTTTCCGGGGCGAATTCCGCTGAGACCGCCGTGAATGCGCATCTGGCCATAGGCACCGTCGTGCATTTTGCCACGAACCAGGGAGCGTATGATGTCGAACTGCTGGATTCCGAAGCTCCATTGACCGTGGCGAATTTCCTGAGCTACGTGAATTCCGGTGCCTATCAGAACATGTTCGTTCATCGAACCAACTCCGGAAACGCCAAATTCATTCAGGGCGGTGGATTCAAGGTCGTAAATGGGCAAGTCAGTTCTGTCGTGACAACGCCCGCAGTAACTAACGAATTCAACGCGGCAAATTCCAACGTCAGCGGAACGCTGTCGATGGCCCTGCTGGGCAACGGTAGCGGCGGAAGTCAGCCAGACAGCGGGACAAGTCAGTGGTTTGTCAATACGACGAACAATGGAGCCGGGTTTGATCCAGGACAGTATACGGTCTTTGGACGCGTCATTGGCGACGGCGTCACAGTAGCCAGTGGGATCAGCAATCTGACTCAGCGAAATCTGAATACGCTTTACAATTCGTCGGCACTTGGAGAAGTCCCGCTGACTGCATTCAATCCGGCCAACACGCTGATCACCGGAAGCGCAGCAATCACCGTGAACAGTGCTGTGGTCTCGGGAACAGGGACACTGTTCACGACCGAATTGGCAGTTGGGCAATCGATTGTGATCGGCAGCGGACGCGCATACTTCGTTGCGTCGATTCAATCAAACACTTCGCTGACACTGACTACCAACGCACCGATCACGGGCGCGAACCTGACAGTCACGAAGAATGTCGTGCCAAACGACGCCGACTTCGTGGTGTTCAGCAGCATCGGCAAGATTCTGGATACGATCTAGTCCCGTTCGAAAACTCCACACGCAACATGGCCGCCAAAACCCAATGACAGTTTGGCGGCGTGTTGCATGTGTGGCATCCTGCGAGCCTGTGGCTGCAATGGAATCCGGCAACGTTCATCGACGGTGGTCAGATTCGTCGTGCCGGGGATTTGCTGATGATGCAGAGCGAGCAGCGTCAGGATCGTCTCCACACTGCCCGCCGCTCCCAGCAAGTGTCCGATCCCGCCTTTCATGCCGAAACACTGTGGCATGTTGTCGCCGAACGCCAGCTGAATGCCTCGTGCTTCAGCAAGATCGTTCGATTCCGTACCTGTCCCGTGCAGACTCAGAATATCCGGGGAGCGTCCTCTCAATGTCAGCGTGCGTCTGAGGACCTCGTTGACCACCGCACCACTTTCATCAACCTGCGTCATCCCGGTGGGATCGTTGAGCCAACCTCCAGCGACGATTCGCGCGATCGAATTCGCACGGCGGGAACTGGCATGGGCACGGGATTCGAGCACCGCGACACCAGCACCTTCGCCCACGACAAACCCGTCACGGGACTTATCGAACGGACGACAGGCTGTTGCAGCATCACGGTGGCGGGATGTCACCTGCAGACGATGAAACGAGGCCAATACAGATGATCTGAGTCCGGCATCCGCGCTTCCCACGATGCACACATCACATTCGCCGCGATGGATCATGGCGGCACCCTGCACGAATGCAATGAGTCCGGTGGCACATGCCGCGACGGGACATGAACTGGCGACTGTCGCTCCGGTCAGCGCCGTGATGGCATGCGTCGCACTGTCAGGCAGCATGCCGCAGTTCCACCAATCCGGAGCATCGTTTTGCAGCTGGAGCGCAGGCTGAGCACATCTTGCCTCCGGGCCGTCTCGTGATCCTGCCGTTGCCAATTCCAGTTTGCGTCTGTGGCGAGCCGCCAGCGACTCCGCCATCCGCTCGGTCGATCGCAGTCCGCCCTTGCTGCTGCCGAATACGATGGCGGTACGTCCGGGCTTCAGGTCACTGCACCGCAGTCCGGCATGCGACATCGCTTCCACCAGAGCCACGAGTGACATCGCCACCATCGGCTCCGCTCGCCACGCCGTCGCGATGTCTGCTCGAACTGTTTCCAGCAGCATCGAACATTCCAGTCGCCATGCCACTGCCGCATGGTCCACGGCCGCGCCATGAAGAGCCAGACCATCCATGGCCAACAGATGATCGAAGTGATCGATATCCTTTCGTGTCAGACTGTGGCCCGCCCTGTGACCGGTAATCATCGCCTCCCAGGTCGCATTGGCAGAGCAACCCAGAGGCGTGACAAGTCCCAGACCAGTGACCAGCACGTCTTCGTTGCGATTTTGATTCGAGAATTCAAGCACGTTGGATAAGCCGCAGATCGAAATCCAGAGCCATGATTTCAGTGTTGGACAGAATACCGGCCTCGCTGCAGAAACAAGTCATCTGAAAGCGGGGAGTTCAAAAGTCAGGAAAAAAAGCAGGCAACTCATGAACATTTGACCGCCGATCCGGTTAACACAGTCGTAGTGATTTGTACAATCGCGAATCTGCGAAATCGCGTGAGCAAAGTGTGGCGTTTCTTGCAGGCGGATTCATACTGAGACGACGACTATCCGTACGCCTCAAAGTTTCCTTGCACATTGCGTTGTCATCGCATCGGAACGTGTTAGGATTTGAGGCCGTCCGCCGTTCAGGGAAATCCCTGAGGAATGGAATCGATCCTGCATTGGAAATGATCTCAATGCTGATTTTCGCAGTTCTGCGAAGTCAGACCGATGCCGGGGACATCCATCATGCTTCAAACTGCAACACTGACTGCTGCAGAATTCCGCAACCGTAAACAAAATGACCAACGGTTCATGCCGCAGATTAAGTCGAAAGATGGACTCAAGACCTTTCTCCTGACGTCGCGATTGCTGTCGCCGGCGGATTGGAATGCTGTTGATGGACAGTTTGAAGGATTGGACAGTGTCGAGTCGATGCTGCGGTTGTTGGAGCGTCGTCAATTGCTGACGCCGCTTCAGACAGGTCGCATCCTGAAAGACGAAACGGAAGGACTTGTGCTGGGAAAGTACAAGTTGCTTTATCGCAACGCATCCGGAAGTTTTGCACGCGTGTTTCGAGCGGCTTCGGTGGATGACAATCGTGTCGTGGCGCTCAAACTCCTTCGCGAACGCTGGGCAGATGACCCGAGAACAGTTGCGAGCTTCGAACGGGAAGCCCGCATCTGCCAGAAGTTCCAGCACCCCAATATTGTTCCGATCTACGACATCGGCAACGAAGGGCGATTCCATTTTTTCACGATGGAATTTGTTGAGGGTGGTAACCTGCGGGACTTTATGAAAATCCGGCGCACCCTGTCGCCAGTCGAAGCGACACGCTGCCTTCTACATGTCTGTCAGGGCTTGGAATACGCGCGGAAAATGGGGGTGTCGCATCGCGATCTGAAACTGACAAATGTGTTGATGAGCAGCACCGGCGTCGCCAAGCTCGTGGACTTTGGATTGGCCGGTGCCGAATCGGCCAGCCAGGCCGGGACCAGCGACGATGTGCAGCGGGCTCTGGAATACGCATCGCTTGAACGCGGCACAAATGCGCCCCGCAATGATCCCCGCAGCGATTTGTTCTTTGCCGGTGCGATCTATTACGAGCTGCTCACTGGCGAAGGCCCGTGGTCGCGTACGAAGGACCGTGAAGAAAAGTTGTTGCTGAGTCGCTACACGAACGTCCGCCCGGTCGAAGCATTGCGCCCTGATTTGCCTCAGTCGATCGCGCGGATCTGTGGTCGTCTGATGGAAGTCAGCCCTTCCGCGCGATATCAGACGGCGACCGAGGTGCTTCAGGATCTGCGCGCTGTCATGCTGGAACTTGGTCAGACGACCGAAGAAACGCCCCGCGAAAAACAACCAATGACGATCGAGTTTAAGCCGGACTTCAGGATGCTCGTGGTTGATACGATGAAAAAACGCTGCCAGAAAGTAAAGGAGTATTTCATCAGCAAGGGATTCGACGTGGCATTCGTGCAGTCGCCGGAAAAAGCTCTGACGCTGCTCAAAACCACGCCGCCGGACGGCATCCTGTTTCTGGCTGACCATAACACGGATGAGGTGTTGGCGGTCTTCCCGCAGGTTCAGGCTTACGCCCGATCACAGAAAGTCCCATGTCTGGCAGTTTTCCCGGCGGAAGTCGAAGCATCCGTGAAAAAGAAGATCGTGTCAACGCGTTTCGGTACCACGATGTTCCAACCTGCAACGTTGCGCGACATTCGCATGCACTTCGAAGACATCGGCGCTGTGACAAGGTAGTCTTCCATCTGTAGGCCGGACCAAGCGGAGCACCGTTCCGGCAGGGCGGCCAATTGCCCGAACTGCGCTTCGCTTGATCCGAATGCTCGCAGACAGCAGTGTGACTCGGACCCAGGAAACAGGTTTCGAAACAGCGGAGCGAATGGCTCCGCTTGCAGAAACCGCTGCCGTGCCGGGTTCTGCGGCAAGGGCCGTGTGCGGGATCGGAACTACATCGGTCCTGGTTTCAGCAGCGGCGTCATCATGAAATACAGGATGCAGACGCTGTGCGTTTCGCAGCTTCTCGGCAGCTCGGCACAGACCAATCACTGTCTCTACGGGCTTGCCAGTCCGTGCCTTCGTCAGGCTTGACCAGATCTGAGTCTTCGATCGCTCCATCCGCCAGTAGCTGCGCCAACTGTTCGAATGTCAGCGGCCGCGAGGAATCATCAGAGTGCTGAGAAACTCCGCATCGCGAGTTTGACAGATCTTTCTGAGTTCGAATAAACCATCGACTTGACATGTCAGCCCACCACAGTCGTTACACTCAATGCGTCTCAATACTGATTGTCACTGCTGATGCCGGCATCCAGCGGGGTCCCAATCAGCGGCGTCCCTTGCGGCGACATCAGATTGTAAAACACTTTGCCGTCGATGGACTCATTCAAAAACTGTGCCCTGCCATCCGCAAAACCCACCGAGACGCCGCCCGGATGAAAACTGTTTGGCCACGGAGAGTCTCCTTCCGGCATGGATTTGCCCGAGTTGATCGCATGATCTCCGGAATTCGCCGCATAATCCTGCACGGAATTCAACACGGTTGATTCGCCGGATACGTCGCATTCAGCAAAGCCAGCGACAGATTCTTGACGTTGTTCAGACACTCTGTCCTCCGAGCGGCCTCCCGAGCACTGTTCACCGCCGGCAGAATCAATGACATCAGCAACGCAATAATGCTGATCGATACGAGAAGTTCGATCAGCGTAAACCCACGTCGCCGCCCCACCCCGAGTTCCCCGGCGAGCCGCAGGGCGTCAGCCCTCCGTGTCATCACGAACGTCCTCGAAAAATCCTCAGCGTTCCGCATCATCGCCAAAATCCCAGCGACAGCCCTCCGACTCGTTGCTCTCATTTTTCTCGGAGGGCTCACGCCCTGCCGCTCGCCTGAACGAATCATTTCGCACTCTCCACGCCTGCGAGCGCCTGCTGGCTGCGATGCATTGGTCATTGAGATCTGAGCGTTGGTCATTTGAGTACCTCCGCCTCCTCCGCCAACAACTTCGCCCGCACCCGAGCGGCATCTTCCTCGGTGATGTGATCGATGTAGATCGAATACCCAATCATGTCCACAGGCTCAAAGTTGTCCAAAACATATTTGAAGTATGTCGTACTCCACGAACGGCGTCCATCACCCCGTGACACGTTGAACTCTCTCCCTTGCAATATGCTGACGCTGACGGCATACCAACCAGGGCCAGCGCACACTAAACAGCTTTGATACCAGGGATTTGCATCAGGAAGTCGTCATTCCAGCCACAGATTCGGCGTTTCATGGCGAGGCTGTCTTTGCCGGGATGTTGTTTGAGCAAAGACAAAGTGAAGCGTCGGAGCCATGCTGGATTTTCGGCGATCGCGACTTGAGTCCTCCATCGCATCGATTGTGCTGATACCGCTCGCCGTTGGCATTGGCTCGTCGAACCGCGTGCTCAGCGGGCAGCGTTAGCGCGCGGGGCGTTGCCCACGCGGTTAAACGAATGTGCGCCAGTTACGCATGCACGTATCAGTGTCGCTCGTCATCCTGTGGGGATAATTCCCGCCACGGAGTGTCGGCCACATTGGGTTGCGGGCGACGCCTCCGTTAACATCGTGGTGCCGATGAATTCGCAGCGCGATGACACGTCAATCTGAAAGCGAGACTCATGACACAGACAGTGGGGCGATTGCTGAGTTTTGTGCTGCTCGTGCTCGCAGCCGTGTTCGCGTTTCAGCGGGCTCAGGAACCTGAGTAAATTGGCATCGATTTCGTCCAGTTCCATGTGACCGGACAGCATGTCGTCCATGGCGGCGATCCTCACGTTTACTCTGACAAAGTGCGACGCGAAATTCTGGAGCGTGCGTGGCAGGAGGCTCAGTCTGAAGGAATCGAGTCGAAGTTTTTTCATGCTGTGAATTTTCGCCATGAGCGATCATGGGAGTCGTATTCATCGCCGTTCTTGTATTCAGTGTTTGGAGTGACTGGTGGACGATCGAGAATTGAAGTTGTTCGTAGTCGCACGTCGATGAATGACCCCTCATCCGGCCTGTCGGCCACCTTCTCCCCTGACTCAGGGGAGAAGGGACGAAGCGAAGTCTATGAACGGGCGATCAATTGTTACTGGATTGTATGTCTGGGTTCGACAATCATTGGATTCATGACGTTTGGGTCTGTGTTGCGGATTCCAGGTTGGTCGATGCTGTTGGGGGCGGTGATTCTCGTTTGGTTCAGCCCACTTTGGAGCGACGCAAATGTCGCGAATATGAATCAGGTTCAATTCGGGATGGTGGGTGTCCTGGCGGCAATTTTGAGTGCCCCTGTTGACCGGTCGCTCCGCCGACCGGAATCGCCTTCACCCGACGGAATTGAGAAAACAGAATCCCGTCGGCGGAGCGACGGGTCTACGGGACGACAATTCCTGGCGGGTGTCTGGCTGGGGCTGTGTCTGGCGTTTAAGCCGAGTTTGTTGTGGTGCGGCGTGATGTGGCTGGGTTCGATGTTGGCAGGGCGATGGGATCAACAGCAGCATGCACAGCCTCATCCGAACATTGCAAAGCAACTGCTCGCAGCGACGATCGGTGGTGCGGTCGGAGGATTCAGTGCGATTGCGTTTTCATCGATCTGGTTTCCGCCTTACGGTTGGATCGAGTGGGTTCAGGCCGTACGTTTGCTTCCCGACGATATCATTCAAACGCATCAGGGAAATTTTTCGCCGACCTACTTTGCTCGTTCGTGCGGAGTCCCTGGATGGTTGACATCGCTTGCCGGGATGCTGCTGGCTGGTGCCGTGATGTTCGTCATACGGCAACGGCAACGGAACAACCGGGACCAAATGAGTCTGGAAACGCATTCAACGGATATCGCCCTGTGGCTGGCCTTCGGTTGTCAGAGTCACCTGCTGACGTCGCACCTTGTCTGGTATCAGTACTGTGTATTGAGTCTTCCGGCAATGCTCGTGATCCTTCGTGAAGCGGTGCCTGCCCCGTCAAAGTCAGAAGCGATTATACCCAGTGTGTTACTCTTATGGTGCCTGTTACTGATCGGCCTGCAACCGCTCGATGAGTGGCTGGCCTCAGCACCGAATGAGCATTGCCTGCGCTGTACGATCAGCAATGGGATGCTGCTCTTCATTCTCGTGATGATACCATTAAACGACGCCAGCATTCCCAGCGCGGGCTTTGCCCGCAACCCATTGGTTAATGCCGGGACTCAGAAACACATGCGATAGAAAAATTGGTGACAGAAAAATAGAGGACACAAAGCATTGTCTTTCTGTGATTTATTTTTCTGTCACTCATTTTTCTGTCGGACTTGCCCAATTTCTGCAGAGTGTCATCTGTGGTTGAAAACGGTGCCTGGGACAGTCGAATGAGAAGGGGTAGGCTGGACCAAGCGAAGCGCCGTTCCGGCAAATACCAGACAACTGCCGGAGCTGCTTTTCGCCTGGTCCGATTTACCCCCACAAGCCCGCATTGTCGTCTTAGAGGCTTTTTGCGTGCGATTGCTCGCCACTGCAGCGAAACAGCGACGAAGTTGCCCTGCTGCCTTGACCTGAAGCCTTTCTCAGGTCACTGTGTGAGCTTTGTTTGCTGTTGCTCGATGATCAACGCGCTCCTCCGGTGTCGATCACGTTCCCAGCCGCGACTTCCCGCCGACAATCACTCCCGCCTCATTTTCTCAAGGTGGCTCATCATGCAAACCACTCCGTTACACACCGAATCAACCCGACGCATTTTTCTGGCGGCATCCGCCGCAGGTGCTGCCACGCTGGCTGCCATTTCCAAGCCGGTCCATGCCGGGGCTTTCGCAGCAGGCAGCGATCTGCTGAAAGTTGGGCTTGTCGGTTGCGGTGGTCGAGGTATCGGAGCGGCAGAACAGGCATTGAATGCTGATCCCGGTGCGGAACTTGTCGCCATCGGAGACATTTTTGAAGATGCCGCTGAACGTGCGCGTCGTTCTCTGACACGGACGTACAACAAAGAGGGCGCCGCGCCGCGCGTGACAGTTTCGGATGACACATGTTACGCCGGGTTCGACAACTATCTGCGTGTCATTGAAAAATCTGACGTGGTCCTGCTGGCCACAACACCTCATTTTCGCCCTCAGCATCTGCGTGCCGCGGTCGAAGCCGGAAAACATGTGTTCTGCGAAAAGCCAGTCGCTGTCGATGCGCCAGGCGTGCGGTCAGTGATGGAATCGTCTGAGATGGCTAAGGCCAAAGGACTGGTGCTCGTGTCCGGTCTGTGCTGGCGATATCACCCCGGCAAGCTGGCCACGTT
>JAYUVA010000581.1:0-5553 GCA_043754375.1 Candidatus Kuenenia sp.
GTGCGTGACTACGGATTGTTCTCCATCAGCCCGTTCGGCAACCATGCCTACACGAACGGCGTGGAAGAGGCCGCGCCTGTGCATCTGAAGAAGAGTGAATCGCTCCGATTGCGATACGGGATGTACTTCCACGATGGCGACACCAAAGCAGGCAACGTCGCAGCCGCCTGGGATCAATTTGTCAGCAGCACGGCGGAATAGCAGTGCCCGCGGTCGGTCTTGCATGAAATGACGGACGCGAAAACTTCCGGGCCGACGCTGCACTTGTCCCACCCTGGGCTGTTGAAAAGTAGGTCTTGACTGGATTTGAATGAAACGACTGGACCAGCGTGCTTTAAGACAATTTTCACCACAGAGGCATCGCAGTAGAGTGACGCTGGGTCACATGCACAATCATCCTCCGATTGAATCAGGATTTCTCGTAACCGTTCACGACTCAGAACGAAACCTGTGCCAGCAACCGCAGATAAACACAAATGGACTCAGACGGGGCCGTTCAAAAACGGGTCTCGAGCGGGAAATCGGGTCTCAAAACAGATCGGTATTCTGAACGAGGCGGGCGCCCTTATATCAGTTCGTTTTGAATAGGCGGTTCGTAGCCTGTAGGCGAATTCTCATACGCGAAGACAACGCCGATCGACGGACAGCAATGCTGGTGCATATCGCTGATTGCCTGCCCATGTTTGGAGTCACATTCTTCGAAACGTCCGAATCGATGATCAATGCCCTCCACACGACGAATGAACTCGCGGCACTCCAGATGCAGCACTTGTTTTCAATCGCCACGTGGCGGTCAGAAAGAGTCACGCCTTCCGATGGAGAATCCTGGATCGGTGAAGTCTGGATCCGGAAAGTACGAGCCACGATCGTTGAAAACGTCGCAGATCGCAGGACGGTTGCTGGAGGATGTATCAAACATGGGGCACGTGGCTGAAATCATGCCAGGCGACCGTCGCAGACCACCCTTACAATTCCCCAGTTCGCGCCCCTGAATTCACGAGGGGTATTTTCCGCATGGCGGCAGCTGTCATTCGAGTATAAAGAAACGGTGACTGGAACTTTGGGTCCTGTTGGCTGTGCGGCTCCGCCAATGCTCGGATATCATGTTCCAGTTTTGGCAATTTTCCTCGAGCTTTTTGTTGCTGCGGGCGTTGAAGTCTCCCACGCACTCAATACAGTGCGGAGTTCATGCAATCCTGTCTCGACAGTTTGCCGCCCCCAGCCAAAAACCCGCTCGGCCCGTTGCGGGCTGCCATTCAGGTAATCCTTTGTGACTTGCGCCTGAAAGGCCCTTCGCTTTGCTCCAGTCAATTTCGCTGCAGCATCCTTGAGAGTCGCGATCATCCCCTTCGTCAATTCCACACAATCACGTGCAGGAGGAAAATTGGCAGCGGCGCGGCTGCGCCGCTCTTGCTGCCAATTTTGTACGTGAAACGGGTATTTTTATTTCCGGGCCTTGTCTTACGCATCGCGCGGATGGAGAAGAGCGTATTCGTAAGAATATCGCTGGAGTGTGAACCGAGGCGTGGCAAGGTTCGCGTCAAAATACGTTCCTCAAACTGAACCGTCTCAGAATCGCCGAGTTGCTGGCATTCCAACAGCGTTCAGTTGACGCGGCAGCTGATCGGAAACTGACAAGACGCCTGCCGCCGATGCGACACGGTGAAGAGACTCAGAGGTACCTGCACGGATGCAAAAATGAGGCCGATCGCGGGATGTCCAAAAAAAACGGTTGGCTGCGATTGGACATCGCAGATCCGGTTGGAGACAATATCCCTGATCCGAGATGCGGACTCACACGAACGACCACTGGCAATAACAAAAGGATGACGAAATGGGCGACAAAGGCGGCAAGAAGGATAAGGAAAAGAGTAAGAAGCAGAACGCGGACAAACAGGGACAAAAGACGAAGGGGAAGCAGGCTAAACCCCAGTCGAAGTGAGCAGGACCCCGATTTCGGGACCACAAGCGTGCCCTATCGGTGAGCAGCCGATAGGGCACGAACTCAAGCCGCGGATCTGGCGCGGCCGCTGTTGCTGCGCTGTTTGATGTGTCCCGTTGCATCTCAAGATTCGCTACAGCACAATGCTGAACACCAGCCGCTTCCATGGCCAGATTGAGCTGCGATGTCACAAGATCAGCTTGCTGAATTGCTCTCTGCAGACCCTCAAAAACGCCATCCGTTTGGTCGAAAGCCGTGAGTTGCCGGTAACCGCTTGCGCACTCAGGACACGCCCCCCAATCAAAGCGAATTTGTGACTCATCACATGTTGGCTTTTTGATTGCGATTGTGGAAAATCGCCTGATTCAAATGGACTTCAGTCCACACGCGCTGTTAGTGAGTGAAGCAAATGGATTCTGAACGGGGTCATTCCGTTGTTGTCCCTCGCTGTTACACTGCGTCCTGCGGTTCGATAAGCTGGTGATGGTGGCAGCGAAGTATCTGTGGTAGCGGATACATGGCAATTGGTATCAGTCCCACGGTGGATTTTGCGTGCAAGCTGATGCTGGGGAGTCCTGCGCATTCCGGTGTGACGATCCACTTTCTGAACGCGATTTTGACCGATCAGCCGAAGATTACGCATGTTGAAATCCTGGATCCGTTTCTGGGGAAAGACGGCGGAGCATGTCTACCATGCGTTGTCGGCGGAACGCTGGGCGTATTTTTTGCAGAACGCTGACAAACTGACGCCTGAACAACTGATGCTCTACAACGCTCGCCTGAAATTCCAGCGTGACGCAGAGGCACGACTGCAAAAGGCGCGGGAGGATGGAATTCGGGAAGGCGAAGCAAGGGGCGAAGAGATGCCGATGAACCCGGAACCAGTGTATGAGCGACTGGGAATCCCGCCGGAGCTGCGAGTGGATTGCGTGATAAATTTCCCGCAGTGGCTCCGTTTTCGCGGCATCAAAACCTGATTCGACGTGATCGTGAACGGCGTGCCATCCTGATCCGCCTGCATGCTCAGGACACGCCCTCCTGAGTGGGTTGGACGGGAGCCGTTTCATGCCGACGTAGCGAACACGCTCGCGTACAACGGACTTCCACCTGTATTCGACTTGACTGCGCCACTTGATGGAGTACCGCCGACTGGGCGAATCAAATCGATATGCCTGATGGCTGAGTTCCAGCGGGACTGCATGCCAGACTGGAAAGTTTTCAAAGAATCGTGAGACTGTGGCTGGCAGATGAGTCTCGTTTGTCGCACTCTCCGCCGCATGAAAACGCTGTCGGTCGTGATTTGTTCTCCCATTGATCTGCTTATTCGAAATACGGAGACATCCCTATGCCGCTCGTCCGACAATTTGAGCAGCTCTGGAATTCCGCTGCAGATCCACCGGACGTGTTTTCGTTTCTGAAGCAGCAGGATAGCGCGGAATCTGATCAATGGCTCGGGGTTCTGCAGACTGACCAGCGACACCGCTGGGTGACGGACAAACCGCTGACGGTGGAAGATTACCTCGCGGGTCTCCCGAATCTGCCCGGCAACGTGGACTGGAAACTGGAACTGGCAATTGGCGAATTTGAGGCACGACGAGATACCAATCGTCCACTCAGCGCTCAGGAGATCAGTTCACGGTTTCCGGATCTCAGTGACACGCTGCGGGAACGACTGCGGCAACTGGCGCCTGATGATCAGCCATCCGCAAAGCCCGGCCGCAAAGCGCCTGACGTACTGCAAACTGTGATCAAGGCCCAGACTGGTCCTTCATCAACCGTCACCTACATCACCAGCAACGCGATCGGCGTGCAGCAGAAGGGCCGCTATCGTCTGGATCGCGTCCTCGGTGAAGGAGCGTTTGGTCGCGTCTATCTGGGCTTTGATGAAGAATTGCAGCGGCAGGTGGCCATCAAGGTACCGACGAAGGCTCGGTTCCAGAAGCCGGAAGATGCCGACGACTATCTGGCCGAAGCGCGCACGGTGGCCAGCCTGGACCATCCGTATATTGTGCCGGTGTATGATATGGGCCGCACGGCAGATGGTTCGATCTATGTGGTCTCAAAGTTCATTGAAGGGTCAACACTGGACGATCGCATTAAGGCCGGTCGCCCTCCTGAACGTGAGTCGGCACAACTGCTGGCGACGGTGGCAATGGCTCTGCAGCACGCTCATCAGAAGCGGCTGATCCATCGGGATATCAAACCGGCCAATATCCTGATCGAAGACAAGAGCAACACTCCGTATGTGGCCGACTTTGGATTGGCGATTCGTGAAGAGGATTATCTGAAGCAGAACGCCATCGCCGGGACTCCTGCCTACATGAGTCCTGAACAGGCTCGTGGCGAAGGTCATCGCCTGGACGGTCGCAGCGACATCTTTTCCATGGGAGTGATTCTGTATGAGCTGCTAACGGGCAGCAAGCCGTTTCGCGGCAGTTCCAGGCTGGAAACTGTACACCTGGTTCTGATGCAGGAACCCAGACCTCCGCGAGAACTCCTGGACACAATCCCTGCCGAACTGGAGCGTATCTGCCTCAAGGCATTGTCGAAGCGAGCGTCTGACCGGTATTCTGCGGCGGCGGAGTTCGCGGACGACCTGGAACAGTGGCTGAAACCCGCGGCGGCGGTGACTCTGACCAAAGCCGCCGTTCAGGTAGTTCCGAAAGGGCTGCGGTCGTTTGACGCCAGCGATGCCGACTTCTTTCTGGACCTGTTGCCGGGACAAAGAAACCGCGATGGTCTGCCGGAGAGCATCGCGTTCTGGAAACAGCGAATTGAGCAGACGGATCCCGAGCAAACTTTCAGCGTGGGACTGATCTACGGCCCGAGCGGCTGCGGGAAATCATCGCTGGTGAAAGCCGGTCTCCTGCCGCATTTATCGGACAGCGTGATCGCGGTGTATGTGGAAGCGACCCCCGAGGACACCGAAACTCGAATTTTGCGCGGTCTCAGGAAGCGTCTGCCGGATCTGTCGGAGGATTTGGGACTTGCCGACACGCTGGCGACCATCCGACGTGGGACAGGCTTTCAGCCTGTCATTTCATCAGTCCCGACAGACTGGCAGGCTGGAAGCCTACCCCACAAAAGATCGTGATTATCATCGACCAGTTCGAACAATGGCTGCATGCTCATCGAGCAGAGACGGACGCCGAACTGGTGAAGGCTTTGCGGCAGTGTGATGGCGGGCAACTGCAGGCCATCGTGATGGTGCGGGATGATTTTGGAATGGCGGCGGCACGCCTGATGAGCGTGTTGGACATTCCGATTGTTCAAGGCCACAACTTCGCTACGGTCGATCTGTTCGACATCGATCATGCCGGAAGAGTCCTCACCAGATTCGGTCAGGCGTTTGGAAAATTGCCGACCAACACGGGGAAAATGTCCGCCGATGAACAGCAGTTTGTCAACGACGTTGCCGCAGGACTGGGGCAGGAGGGCAAAGTTGTTTCAGTCCGGTTGTCCTTGTTTGCGGAAATGATCAAAGGCAAAACATGGACTCCTGCAACACTTCAACTGGTGGGAGGGACTCAGGGCATCGGTGTCAATTTTCTGGAAGAGACCTTCAGTTCTCCGCAGGCGAACCCTCGTCACCGCCTGCATGCGGTAGCCGC
>JAYUVA010000582.1:0-3065 GCA_043754375.1 Candidatus Kuenenia sp.
CGTTATTACGGATCGTTACAAGCTTGTTCACTATTACAAGCCTGACGTTGATGACTGGGAACTGCTGGATCGCGAAAAAGATCCACTGGAAGTCAAAAACTTTTATGCCGATCCTGCTTACGCTGACACGATTAAAGAACTTCATGCAGAGCTTGATCGTCTGAAGGTTGAAGTTAAGGAAACTGCCGAACCGCCTCGATCCGCCTACGGAAACTCGCTGTTCGACTGTGAACCCCCGCCCGAAAAACCAACAGGCAGGAAATAGCAGGCACCAGACTCCGGGATCACGAATTCTCTCGGCAAAAAAGGACGATTCATGAATCGCCGCACCATTGTAACGGCAATCACATGGTTGCTCATTCTGGGACTCTTCGCGATGCTGGTGGATTTGTTGGTCGGGTAGAATGTTGAAATTGCAAATCCGCGCGTGATTCGCGACCTTACGATCCGGCAAACTTTGCCCGGAACCTGGTGCCATGTGCAATTCTGCGACGGATGCATGAAGAATTGCAGTAATTGACGCATTCTGCATTGTAGTCCTTGCATTGGCATTCGAATTGCGGAGAGGTTAAGTTGTGGTCGGAGCGAAACGAACAAATGACTGGCTTGACCTGCTGCAATTGCCGGACTTCACCTGGTGGCAGTTTCTGTTTGCGGCAGCGTGTCTGGTGTTGCTGATTTGGCAGATTGCGCGTTTCATTTCGAGAGTACACGAAGATGTTGATCCTGCGGAGTCCGATCAGGATATGCTCAATGCAATCAGCGAATTGAGGCGTGAGGGTGACCTGACGGAAGACGAATACCGATCCATCAAAAGCCAGTTGATGGGACGGATGAGTTCTGGTTTTTCCGGTAAACCGAAAGATACTCAACCGAATGCCGGGGCCGGACAGCCGGTCACCGCAACTTTGACAGTCCTTTCTCAAAAGCCATTCAGTGACGACAAAAAGTCGGAAGTATCGGGATCTGAAGACTCAGAATCGATCCAATCGATAACCACTTCCAGTTTGACAGAAGTTCCTGTTCCACTTCACGATACCGCTAACAAGACCGCAGGATCGGTGGTTCCCAAAGCCGAAAACGGTGAAGGAATCGGAAGACCTGGTGCATCAAAACAATAATTACGAAGACGCCGTTTTTTCTGGTGACCATTCAAAGTGGCTATGAAAACCATCGCCGGTAACGGCAAAATGGACTTCAGATGAAACGCAGTTACAAGACACGGTTGGCAAGGGACGCCGACGACCGGGAGTATCCACGACCTGCTCACCGCACACGTTGATTGAAGCGAACTCTGCCGGACTCATTTCTCCAAAGTCAAGAAGAGCCGCAAAAACCACGTGACGAACATCCAAAGGGATAATAATGGCACCAGGTAAGGAATTTGGGACAGGCAAGACCACACAGCAGGGCAAGCGAAATGCCAACTGTTCGTTTTGTCGAAAGAATTACCGGGAAGTCGGCCCGCTGGTTGAAGGACCAGAGGACGTCTATATCTGCGGTGAGTGTATTGAACTGTGCCAGTCGATTCTGGATCAGGAGCGTCGTCGTCGCGGTTCATCGAAGAAACTCTTCAATCGAGTGCCCACGCCGCGCGAAATCGTCAAAGAACTGGATCAGTACGTGATCGGCCAGGACAAGTCCAAGAAGCTGTTGTCCGTCGCTGTTCACAGTCATTACAAACGGCTGATGCACAATCTGGAAGTCGGGTCCGAAGAAGTTGAAATTGAAAAGTCCAACATTCTGCTGATTGGTCCCACCGGTTCAGGGAAGACGTTGCTCGCCAAGACACTGGCGAAGTCTCTGCAGGTTCCGTTCGCAATCGGCGACGCGACGACGCTGACAGAAGCTGGTTACGTTGGCGAAGACGTCGAAAATCTGCTGCTCAAACTTCTGCATGCTGCTGACTTTGATATCGAAGTCGCTCAACGCGGGATTATTTTCATCGACGAGATCGATAAGATCGGCAAGACAAGTCAGAACGTCAGTATCACGCGTGACGTCTCCGGGGAAGGCGTTCAGCAGGCTCTGTTGAAGATGCTGGAAGGCACCGTTGCCAACGTGCCACCTCAGGGCGGTCGCAAGCATCCGGAACAGCAATATATTCAGCTCGACACCACGAATATTCTGTTCATCTGCGGGGGCACGTTTGTCGGCCTCGAAGATATTGTTGCTCGCCGCCTGGGTAAGAAGGTCATCGGTTTCGGCAACAAGAACGAAGAACACGAAGATCTGGCACGTGAACAACTGCTCTATGATGCCACCGTCGAAGACGTCATGGAATTCGGACTGATACCCGAACTGCTTGGCCGACTCCCCGTGATCGGCACGCTGGCTCAACTGGATGAACCAGCTCTCGTGCAGGTTCTGACCGAACCACGCAACGCACTGATTCGACAGTACAAAAAACTGTTCGAAATGGAAGAATGCGAGCTGGACTTTACAGAAGGCGCCCTCCGCGAGATCGCCAAGCTGGCTCGTATTCGTAAAACCGGTGCCAGAGGACTTCGCAGTATTCTGGAGCAGGTGATGTTCGACTTGATGTTCGAACTGCCGGAACTGGAACGCGGTCAGAAGTTCGTGATTACAGAGGAGATTGTGCTTGGCAAACGCAAAGTGATTCCCCGAGGCGATTCAGCTGCGGCGTAAGCGGTGTGCTCGCGATGCGTCTGTCGCTGGACACACCCCGGTGGAGTAGATTGCTAAACAATCGATGCTGTGCCCTCGATATTTCTTCCATCGACAATTGTAGCAACAGGATGGAATACCGGTCGCTGCGCAGGATGTGATGTGTCTCTGGATTTGTCCCCGGAGATTCGAAAGACCGTCAGGCGAGCCGATTGTCCTTCCTGGAGAAAATCGCTGCGAGAATTGAGTAGCGCGGCTGGCTGGGTTGAGGCCAGCTTCCACGCGGCGTGTAATGGAATTTTGCAGGCGGACATGAAGCGGAAAACGCAGTCGCCGGTCGTGACGCCGGAGCCTGCGAGGAACTGCGTCTGCCCGGCGACGACAATTCGACCGTCGTTCAGAACATCGACTTCCACAGCTCCCGTTCGATATCGTCC
>JAYUVA010000583.1:0-2692 GCA_043754375.1 Candidatus Kuenenia sp.
TGGTCCTGTCGACCACGTGATTCAAACACCGCAGAGGGGGAGAGTGGTCTGATTAGAATCTCGCGGGAGCGAGACGGTGGTTCGGTCGAAGGATCGAACAGGTATTGGGTCGCAGCAAGCGACCAACGGGAGCGGTCCATCTGGTTCCGAGCGGACGCTCGAATCGGCTGGCGGGCCTCCCGCCTGCGTGGCTGGCAGTCACGACCCGTTCACGATGATTAGAGGGTGATGCCTCTGTGAGTGAAGACGAAAGGACTGAGGAGCAGTATCTGAAGATTCTGCTGGCTCGTGACATGGTCACGCTTTGACGTGACTATGAAAAACGGCAGCAGTGATCTTTGGGAAAAGCTCCATCATCGAACGTGTCGCACGTGGCTGGCTCTCCGTCGTGGGAGCCAGCCAATGCGTCAACCGTGGCAGGCAGCAAGCAGCAGTTTCAGGAGAATAGTCCGGGAGGAGTGATCTCTTGAAACGGCAGACTGATGGCGGATACCCGAGTTGCGTCCGAAGGATGCGACAGGGTGACGCCGTAGAGGTTGAACTCGGGTGCTATGTATTGTGCGGCTGCACCAAGGGAAGGCAGTGCGAAAGCACGGTCGCCCATGGCAGACGCCGATTTGTAGCCGCTGTTGCGATTTGGTCTGCAGGCCTTTTGTGTGGGTCTCGATCAATAGTATGCCCGAGTCCAAGGTTGCCGAACACGGCTTTTGTTTTGGCTTTGGAAGTTGAGCCCATCAACTTCCACTTTTTGTTTGCGTCCCTTCTCCCCCGCGTCGGGGGAGAAGGTGGCCGAAGGCCGGATGAGGGGGCCCGGGATGCACGTGGAATGAACAACGAATTGAGACTTGCACACAACAACACGAAGGAAAACATCATGGCCTATCTTTGTGAAGCACAATCCCCGGAAGCGGTCGTCCAATTGATCGCGGCCAGTTACCTGCGTCACGGGTTCTACTGGTTCGTGACCGGTTCAATACCGGAGGGCAAAGATCCTGCTGGTATTGATCGGAAACTGATCGCGAAGTACGGGATCGAAGTCAGTGAATGGGAACGCCGACACCGGAAGCGGCGAGCAGTCGCGAACGCTCACTACCTGCGATTCGAGCGGTGGTTCATCATGATGGTCAGCGAGGGGCATCATGCTCTGAAGCAACCCGCCGCGAAAGGCGGCGAAGGCGAGCACCTGCGAGACTGTCGCCGTACACCAATCCGATTCAAGGGATATTCGACGTCCTACCGACGAGCCAGCGTGACTGCCGCCGGTGGATCAACTCCGAAGTTTCACCCCCATGTCCGCATCGACGACGACACCTATCGTATGCTCCGGGATCGCTTCGTCGATCTGGCCATACACCGGACCGCCGAGACTCTGGCTCATGAGTTCGGGCGTATCCCATTCGCCCGATATGCTCCGATTCGTCGTCAGTTGTTGAATATTCTCCGAGCCGTCAATAATCGCCGCAAGCAACAAAGCTTCGAACTGCTGCCACACAGTGTCCTGAAGCTGAAGCGAATCCCAGTGCCCGTGTATGTGCGGCTGGTTGTTGAAAACCCAGAATCTCAAACCCTGGTGGAGGCCGCCTGATTCATGAGTGCATTCCCGTATTTTCTGCGAATGCTCCCGCTGGTCGATCTTACAATGTCGAATCCCGATGCTGGCGACCTGATGGTCGCACTGTGGATGTTCATCCTCGCATGGAAGAACCGCTGGCTGTAGTGATAGTGGCCTGCAAGCAAGACATGACGTTGCATCATAGGTCGCGAAGATCGTCATACGACAATGCCTGTTGAGCGGAACCTCGCAAATGCGTCACAATGACACGATCGCCGTCAACAAAGAAAATGGCTCGGAATACGCGGCCCTTCCGGGTCCCAAAGAGGGCGTTTCTTAATTCTCGATGAGAAAATTCATCTTCAGCGGCAATTGGAAACGACAACGGACTCGTCGAGACTTGCCGCAGGACGCGGTCCAGAGCATCCAACCACGCAAGAGCCCCGGCGACAGATCGCTGCATAATCCAGTCGGCCATTTCATTTTGGTTTCGCAACGCTTCTGCGGTCAGTTGGACGCGAAAACTCATGCGGTACGCTGCAATCGAGTGCGCGTTTCATGAATCGCCTGATCCGCATCCACCAACCGACCGGCCTCAACATCAGCCAGTCCTCGCTTCAGCGACTGCAGGCTCTGTTCAAGCTCCTGTGCCGAAGGGTGGGATGCACTCCACCGCTGAAAGAGATCTTCAAGCGAAATATCGGTAGCAGCACTCTGGGATTGCTCCAAGACGTACTGACGAAACGATTCGACTTGTTCAATGACTGTACTCATGGCTGCGATTCTATCACTGGCAAAAACAAAGGTCAATTTCTTTCGCGAGGCATTACTCTAAGAGGGGTCGAAGCTGCTGGCATGTTGTAATCTACCAATCCGCCAAAGAGTAGTCCGGGTCGTTGCATCCATGATTATCGCGAAGGCTTCGCAAGAACTCGGCGGGCTTTCGCCTGCAAAATGGAAATCACATCAACGGCATCCACAAACTCGCGGTACTCTGCTTCTTCATCGGCTGTCATGATCCCCTGATTGGCCTTTGCACGAAGGATCTTAATATGGGATAGCAATTCGTCATCGGCCCGCAAGCCGACCAGCTTGCTGGCGAATTCGGGGCTCATGGCTTCAGGGACCGGCTGCAGCATT
>JAYUVA010000584.1:0-5006 GCA_043754375.1 Candidatus Kuenenia sp.
AAGGAATTGGAATTGATTCGAACCCCAACGGGGTTCCACATCCCCCGATGCTGAAACTGAAACGAAAAAATTGTCCTGGCAATGTAGAACCCCGTTGGGGTTCGCTGGATTTTGTGCGATTTTTCCTGGGGTGCGCCGTTGTCACGGCGACCCCAGGCTTTGTTGTAAAACCCCGTTGGGGTTGGGTGCGCATGGAAAAGATGTGGGTAATGACAAGGGCGATGCCCCAGGCTTTCACATTATGCCGCGTTGCGGCAAGACACTTCGGACACGCCATCCGTGGTGACGGAACAAAAGCCGGATCAACAAACTACGCCAATCAACTCTTGCGGAGCCCATGGCGGGGCTCGCGACGAACGGCCGCGCCGACCCACGGTGATCGATTACGCCAGCACATCATGTACGATATTTCCGAAGACGTCTGTCAGGCGAAAATCGCGGCCAGCATGGCGGAATGTCAGACGCTCATGATCCAGCCCCAGCGCGTACAAAATCGTGGCGTGAAGGTCGTGCATATGGACCGGATTCTCTGCCGGAGCATAACCGAAGTCGTCGGTTGAGCCGTACGTCAACCCGCCGCGCACACCTCCGCCCGCCATCCACATCGTGAACGCTTTCGGATGGTGATTGCGACCGTCGCCGTTCTCGACCATCGGCGTTCTGCCAAACTCAGCACCCCACACGACCAGCGTGTCGTCCAGTAAACCTCTTCGTTCCAGGTCTTCCAGCAGGCCGGCGATCGGGCGATCCACTTTCGCGGATTCCTTGATGTGCCCGGACTGCACTTTCTGATGATGATCCCACGTGTAGTCCGTCGAGACCTGAATATATCGCACACCGCTTTCGGCAAACTTGCGAGCCAGCAGGCACTGGCGTCCAAAATTGTCGGTTGGCTCTGAATCGATGCCGTAGAGGTCGAGTGTCTCTTTGGACTCGTCGTTCAGTCCCATGATCTGCGGCATCGTGGATTGCATGCGAAACGCGAGTTCGTAATTCGCAATCAGCCCTTCAATGTTCTGGTCGATCGTTGTGTCTCGCAGATGTCGACGGTTGATTGACTGAATGAGGTCCAATTGTACACGCTGGAAACTGTTGTCCAGCCTCTGATTTGCCAGATTCGAAACGACAGCCTTCGAAATCGGGATTTCAGCCGATCCAATCGCCGTCGCCTGATGAATGGCTGGCAGAAACGCGCTGCCATAATTCTGCACGCCTCCGTGGCCTCGCGGCGGTGAGATCGTGATGAACGCCGGCAAGTTGTCACTCTCGCATCCCAGACCGTAGCTCACCCACGCACCAACGCTCGGCCGCACAAGATTTGCCTGGCCCGTGTGCAGTCGCAGCAACGCTTCGCCGTGAGCGCTGCCTTCGGTGTGCATGGATCGCACAACGCACATGCGGTCCGCGTGCCTGGCCAATAGCGGGAACAGCTCACTGATCCAGACGCCGCTGTCGCCATGCTGCGCGAACTTAAATGGCGATCCCAGAGCTGTGCCAACGGAATCGGCATCACTGCCGACAGACTTCCCTGATAACGGCTGGCCGGATAAGGCGTTGAGCTGCGGTTTGGGATCGAACAAATCAACGTGACTCGGCCCGCCCCACATGAACAAAAAGATCACCCGCTTCGCCCGCGGAGCAACATGCGGCAACTGCGGAAGCGATGGACTCAGTTGCTGATCTGCCGCAGCTTGCCCCCCGGCCAACGCCGCGAGCGCGAGGGATCCGAAACCGGCGGCGCTGTTCTGCAACAATGCGCGGCGAGTTGTCGTGGGAAGGAATTGATGGCATCTCATCGTTTACTCCAGCACCTGAAAACGGCTCGACGCAAACAACGCCTGGCAAACCATCGACCATGCCCGGACTTCGGCATCCTTGTCGCCATTTTCCTCAATGCGTTTCTGTGTTTCGGTGACGAACGCCAGCAGTTCCTGGTGCTCCTCGTCCGCTGGACGTGCCGTGAGTACCAGTTCAAACAACAGATCCAGGCGCGCTTCAGGCCCCAGCGTTGAATCCGTCGCCAACATGCGTCGTGCAGTGGCTTCGGCGGCGTCCATGACGGACACATCGTTCAGCATGAACAACCCCTGTGTGGCGACCATGGTTTGTGATCTCATACCGGTTGTTGCGTGCGGGTCAGCGAAATCGAACACGTCGAACAATTCAGGTAGATCATTGCGAATCATCGGCAGGTAAACACTTCGGCAGGGAAAATCTGTGCGTCGGCGGTTTGAGTTATCGCCGACCGCAGTGGCTTGATCCCCCAAATAGGACACCGTGGAATCCATCGACTTCAGGTCCAGATTCCCTGCGGCTGACAACATCGCATCGCGCAACGATTCGGGGTCGAGACGTCGCCGATTGGCCCGCCACAACAGGCGGTTCTCCGGATCGATCTCGTGCGCAGTTTCGTTATGGTGACTGCTCATCGCAAACGTGCGACTCAATGCGATCTGTCGGACCAGAGACTTCACCGACCACTTCGAATCAATCAACTCGGAGGCCAGATGGTCGAGCAGTTCCGGATGACTCGGCATTTCTCCTGTGCGGCCAAAATTATCGACTGTTCTGACGATACCGCGACCGATCATGTGATACCAGATGCGATTGGCAAGAACCCGGGCAGTCAGCTGCCCGGCACCGACATCAATATCCGTCAGCCAATGAGCAAGTTCCAGCCGTCCGCTGTGTCCGGCGGGAATCTCGGCGGCCTGGTCACTGACGACGCGCAGAAATCCGCGCGGCACCTTTTCGCCATGACGATCAAATTGCCCGGCAAGTCTGATCGATTCGTCCGCTGGCGTCTCCGCATCGCCGGGGATCATGGCGCGCGACGGAATTTCCGGCGGCTTCGCGATGGCAGTCTCCAGCGCTGCGACGAACGCTTTCTGAGCTTCGATACGCTGCTCCGTTGTCCGGGCAGAATCGGTGACTCCTTCGGCGACGGCATCTGCGTGTTTGGCGGCGAATGCCGCAAACGCCCCGGCCTCACCCTTTTCCAGCAGATCGAGCGCGGACTTCGCCTGCTTTTGTTGCTCCTGCAACTGCGGACGTTCACGCCAGTATTTTTCGTAGGCGGCATCCAGCTGATCACCGTCTGAGCCGAGTCCCACAAGCTGTTCCATTACGCGCTGCTCGCCGAGCATGTAACGCCGCTCCATCACCTGCGTCGATGTCAGAATCCCTGCAAGCGCGTAATAGTCGGCCGTCGGAACCGGATCGAACTTGTGATCGTGACAGCGAGCGCAGCCCAGTGTTTGGCCGAGAATCGCGCGCCCGATCGTATCAAGCTGTTCATCGGCAACGTCCATGCGTTGCTGGTTTGGGTCGCTGCCGAGTAAGACTTTCGGTCCCACTGTAAGAAAGCCAGCCGCGATACGTTGTCGGTCTCGCTGTTCGGTTGACTCGTATGGCAGCAGGTCGCCCGCGATCTGTTCAAGCAGAAATTGGTCGAACGACACATCCGCGTTCATCGAGTCAATCACCCAGTTGCGGTATCGCCAGGCTTCGCGGAACAGAAAGTTTTCGTCGAGACCGTTGGAATCGGCATAGCGCGCCAGATCCAGCCAGTGCCGTCCCCAGCGCTGCCCAAACTGCGGCGAGTCCAGCAATTGATTAACAAGTCGCTCGTATGCATCGGGATCATCATCACTCAGACAGGCCGTCACTTGTTCCGGTGTCGGCGGCAATCCGATCAGTTGAAAATACACTCGACGAATCAGCGTGCGACGATCTGCGAATTCCGCAGGCCTCAAATTCGTCGCTTCGAGCTGCGCCAGCACGTAGGAGTCGATTGGAGATCGAGGCCAGTCGGTGGCAGTGACGGCGGGAGCGTCCTGCAACCGTGGTGCCAGCGGCCGAAACGCCCAGTGATCCCGCCCGGCAATCGGATCGGAAGGATTTCCGCGTTGGATCTCTGCGACAGATTCCTGGTCGCGCGGATCGGGTGCACCCAGCGCCACCCATCGCTCCAATACCGCGACTGCGTTCTTCGGCAGAGCCTTATCCGGCGGCATCTGCAGGTCCTGGTCTGCATATCGGACGGCTCGAATGAGCAGGCTCCCATCGACATCGCCGGGAACAATCGCCGGACCCTTGCCACCACCGACAGACCATCCCGCCATGCTGTCCAGGAGCAAACCACCTTCACGTTTCTGCGAACGTGACGAATGACACTTGTAGCAATGCTCAGCCAAAAGCGGTCGAACGTGCGTTTCAAAATACTCCACACCTTCAACTGTTGGTGAATCTGCAGCAAACGAAGTCGCTGTCGCAGAGAATGCGCACAGGAGAGCGGTCATGCAGATTTGTCGCCGAATGAGTTTCATCCCGCGATTCTACCGGCCCCTCAATGGACGCCGCAAACTATTGCGTTGTTACAATCAGAAATTCGTGTTGGGTGGCCGGGACTGAACTGAGCGATGCGAAGGAAGCCCCAAGGTTTCGCTTCGCCCCAACCCCAACCACCCCCGGATGAGTCCGCTATGCTTACTTTCAAAAACACGCTGCAGATGAGTCAGTTTTTGCTGCGATGCCAAAACGATCGAATGTAGGATGGACGAACTGTCGATCGTGCGCACGCTGCATCACACCCATGGAGGACACAATGTCGCTTTGATCCTTTTGTGCTGAATGCAGCTGGGAAAGTCACATTTGTTCGCGCGTCGCCTGGGAGTCTGTCTGAATACCGCTGTTCTTGTGAGCGGCAAGGCGCTAGCCGCCGGTTTTTGCGGGCGAATTGCCCCGCGGCTAGCGGTCTGTTGATTGAATCGTTTAACCCTGAGCCGCAGGCGACGGCGTCACCGGAATGCGGAAAATACCGCAATTCAGGCCTGAAAGGCCGACACAGTCGCCAGTGTGCCGGCCCTTCAGGCCTCTGATTATTGGTTCTCGTTTTCCGGTGGCTCACGCCCAATGCCACTCGATATGATCAGTGTCGCCTTTCGCTCCGCGAAAGTAACGCTGCTTTTGCAGAGCAAAAGGCAACACTGAATCAGCGAAAGTTG
>JAYUVA010000585.1:0-14286 GCA_043754375.1 Candidatus Kuenenia sp.
GGCATCGACCAGCTCGGCCACGATCTTTTGCACCATTCGCTCGGTGATCCCGACCAGCACGGCGACTTCACGCAGTGTGATTTCCGGGTTGCGGTAGAGGCACAGGAGGACATGAGTGTGGTTTGTCAGAAACGTCCAACCCGCAACTTTTGCCGGCTCCTGCTTATTCGTAAGCGGCACCGGAATCCGGGAATTTTCTTTTTTTTTCTTTTTCATTTCCGCTGCTCTTGTGCCGAACACAAAAAGGCGATACACAATACATGAAATATGTTTCGTGTATTAACGTTCGCAAAATGTGAGGCGGGTTTCCATGCTGGATGTTCTCAGGATCAATCTGTGTTCGCCACTCACACTGTCGTTTGCGCTGGGAGTTTTCGCAAGGCTGGTTCGCAGCGAACTGGCGCTTCCGCGGGATCTCTACACAGGTCTCTCCATCTATCTTCTCTTTGCCCTGGGCCTGAAAGGAGGCGTTGAGCTTTCCCACAGCTCTTTCGCGTCGATTTCAGGTCCGGCCTTTGTCACGATTCTCCTGGGGTGTCTGACACCCGTTTCTGCCTATCTGGTGCTGCGACGACTTGGAAAATTCAGTATTGCAGATTCCGCCGGCATCGCGGCTCATTACGGCTCAGTGTCCGCCGTGACGTTCATCGCGGCACAGCAGTTTACGACTTCCGTCGGGGCACCTGCCGAAGGATTCATGCCGACGCTGCTGACTCTGCTGGAAATCCCCGGGATCCAGATTGCCCTCGCAATCGGAGCGTTTCAAATGTCGGCGTCAGCAAAGGCTACTGGGGGAGAAGAAGCGAAACCGCCTGGCCGCCCGGTGAAGGAAATCTTGCACGAACTGCTCACATCACGATCCATGTTGCTGCTGGTCGGTGGTCTGGTGATCGGAACGGCGGTCGGAGAAACCGGCTGGAAACCGGTGCAGCCGGTTTTTGAGGGACTCTTCAAAGGACTGCTGACAATTTTTCTGCTGGAAATGGGTCTCGCTGCCGGTTCGCGACTGGGTGATCTGAAGCAGGCGGGATTCTTTCTGCTGGCCTTCGGTATGGTGATGCCGATCATCCATGGGACTCTGGGAGCCTGGCTCGGTTCTGTGGCTGGACTGTCGGTCGGCGGCTGCACTGTTCTGGCAACCATGGCCGCAAGTGCTTCTTACATCGCGGCTCCGCCGGCCGTGCGAATGACGCTTCCCGAGGCCAATCCCACGTTCTATCTGACGGCCGCTCTGGCCATCACGTTCCCGTTCAATCTGCTGGCTGGCATTCCCATCTACTACGAGATTTCAAAATGGCTGTGCGCTTAGGTTCCGCGGACAGCGACTGTCCAAACAAGACCGCATGCAACCCGCGGCTAGCGGGGTGTTGATTTAATCGTTTAACCCTGAGCCGCAGGCGACGGCATCACCGGAAACCGTCGCCTGCGGCTCAGGGTTAAACAAATTTGCTGTCTGTGCATACTCAATCAACAGACCGCTAGCGCCTTGCGGCTCACAGGAATGAAAACTCAAATCCCCCTTCCAAGGACGCCTCTACCGTGAAAACTGTCCCATTGTGTTTGCTCACTGTCATTGCGGAGTCGGTCCTGAAGGAGCGACTCATCCAGGATGTTCGCGATGCCGGAGCCAAAGGCTTCACAATCACGGATGCCGACGGAGAAGGGAGTCGGCAACGACGTGTCGGCGAGATCTTCGGAGCCAACATTCGTCTGGAAACGATCGTTTCTGCTGAAGTCGCCGATCGCCTGCTCCAGGTTCTCTCAACTGAGTATTTTGAACGCTATGCCGTCGTGGCTTACCTTTCCACAGTGAGTGTGATTCGAGGAGAAAAGTATGTCTGAACAACATCAAAATAAACTGCAGGCGCAACACGTGCCAACCGATCATCACTCCGAGTTTTCCCGCCGATCACTGCTGGGCCAGGCCGTGCTGGCCTCGGCCTGCGGGATTGTGGGATTTTCAAAGCATTTTACAGCGAAAGCCGTCTTTGCTGATGAAAATCCGCCTGTCGTATCGCCAGCGACTCCCGAGGAAGCACTCCAGAGCCTGTATTCCGGAAACAGCCGTTTCGCTTCCGGAAAATCGGAGGCCAATCGCGACATGAATCGAGTGCGAGCGGTGGCTCGTGAGCAAAAACCATTCGCCGCATTTCTGGGCTGCGCCGATTCCCGTGTGCCAATCGAGATTGTTTTCGATCAGGGGTTCGGTGACCTGTTCGTCACGCGCATCGCGGGCAATGTGGCGTCGAGTGAGAACATCGGAAGTCTGGAGTTCGGCACACAGGTTCTTGGTGCAAAGGTGCTGTACGTGCTCGGACATACCGAATGCGGGGCAGTCAATGCGACGATGCAGGGCACGGATGTTCCCGGACAGATCAGCGGCCTGTTTCAGCATATTCGCCCGGCCGTGAAAGCGGCGAAAGGCGATCTGACGAAAGCCATCGTGGGAAATGTGCGAAATCAGGCCATCCTGCTGGCAGAAGCGTCGCCAGTGATTTCGAAAATGATTCAGCGCAAAGAACTCATTGTGGCCGGTGGCATTTACGACCTTGCGACCGGAATCGTGACGGCCATCGATCTCTCACTCGGCTGATGCGGCTCAGGATCGGTCCGAAAGCTTCTTGTCGATACTTCGATCGTATCTTTCGGAATACTGCAAACCCGTGCAGATGATGATTTTTGTTGAAGTCAAATCACGCCTGCTCAAAACTGCGGTGTCGTAAAGGGGCCGGCATAGACAAAACCGAGTTTCACTTACCCCACGTGCATCTCCATCAGGGACAGAAGATCGGCGATCGTCCGATGCGCCTCAACCGAATGTCGCAGCGGCTGGTCGGCGATGATACGATAGTGATTCTGGCGGCCCACCTTTTCCCGTTCGAGAATGCCGGCTTCTTCCAGATCCGCAATGATCCGCTGCACGGCTCGTTCAGTGATTCCGACCTGAAGCGCCACCTGGCGAAGCACAACGTAGGGGTCACGCGAAATCAGGATCAGGACATGAGAGTGGTTTGAGAGAAACGTCCACCGCGCGCCGGGTGTTTCGCTCCTCCGGGGTGAACCGTTCAGTGCAGATCCCGCAGCCGTCGGGCTCGCAACAGGCGACGCTGACCGACGGGATTTCGCCGAAGAGGCGATGCCTGACGAATTGGATGAGCTTGCGCGAGCGTTTTTCTTCATGTGAATTACCAGAGACTGTGTATGGTTTTCCCGCGACCAGCCCTTTGACATCGCCCCGGGACCGGATTGTTCAGAGCTTGGTCTGCCAGTTAAGTTTCTCTGCTGGGAGTGGATCTTATCGATCAGATACGACATATCAATCGCAAAATGTGTGTCATAAATTGACTGCGGAATCCTGTTCCCGGCAATCCGTTTGAAAATTCTTCCCAAAATATTACGACATCTGATTGACGACATGAATGTCGTGCTTTACTGTTCGCACATAGAGCGTGCATGGCGTTTCCGGGTTTCCCCGGATAAGGGGGTGGCCTGCACTTGATGATGCGTGAAGAGTCGCGGTTCTATCGAGGGACATGGTAGAAAGAATGGGAAGAGCAGGCTGCTGAACACACAGCAACAAGCGATTGGCCAAAACGTGTCAACTTCTCGCCATGCTGGCCAAAAAGAGTTCAATTGCGGTGAACGTTTTAGCGAGTGCATTTTCAAAAGTGCCTGACATCTCGAATAGCGGAATTTTTTTGGTCATTGCCTGAGCATCAAAAGGGCATTCAGCCAGTCACCGGGACCCGCGTGGCGAATTCATCAATATGAACAAAAACACATGAGTTTCTTGTCGCACATTGAATTTCGTATATTGCGTTGGTGTCATTAAGAATGGAGTTTGACGGATTTCCGGATGTCAATGCGGGATCGCTCGCCTCCGGAACAGGACAGATTTCATTCACATCGTCTGGCTTTGGCACTCTGGTTGCTCCGGGTATGGATCAGGGCTGTTCTCAAGACGTCTGGTGACATGTTAAGAAAAGTCAGAAGCACAGAACTTCAGGGGTCGCTGTCGTGAGTGGTGTGTGGCATATTGGCAATTCTTCTGGGGAAGTTTATGTGTTCATCTGAAACAAGTCAGTCTCGAAACCCCGGTGTGACGCTTTGCAGAACAAAGAATCTCACGTGGCTGACAGCAGTTTCCTCGATTGGTGATTTTCCTGAATCCGGAACACAACAGGGTAGCCGGGTGATGAGCAAAAATATTACGAAAATTGCACCGTTCTCTGCCATCATCGTGGCGTTTCTTTCTTTTCTCCTTTCCGGATGCCAAAAGGTCGAGGGAGAGCAAAGGGGGGGGCAACATCACGCGGAGCACAAGATTCTGGTCACCAGCCCGGTTTTAAAAGACGTCGTCGGCACTCAGCCATACGTCTGCCAGATCCACTCGCGACGCCACATTGAGGTTTGTGCCCTGGAAGGCGGATACCTTGAGGAAATCCTGGTCAAAGAGGGCCAGTCGATGAAGCAGGGCGAAACAATGTTCACGATCCTTGCCACGCTTTACAGAGCAAAGCTCGATGCCGAGAAGGCCGAGGTTCAGCTGGCGCAAATTGAGTACACGAACACGGAGAAGTTGTTTCAGCAGAAAGTAGTTGCTCAGCCTGAGGTTCAACTGGCTCAGGCCAAACTGTCAAAGGCCCAGGCGCGGATGGAGTTGGCGGAGGCCGAACTGAACTTCGCCACCGTCAAGGCACCCTTCGATGGCATCATCGACCATCAGAACCATCAGCAGGGTAGTCTGATTAAAGAGGGAGACGTACTCACCACGTTGTCCGATAACGATGTGATGTGGGCTTACTTCAACGTCCCCGAGGCCCGTTATCTCGAATACCAGGTCAGCAAGGATAAGGATGATTTGAAAATCGAACTGATGCTCGCAAACGGCAGCAAGTTCCCTCAGGTTGGGAAGATCGGTGCGATCGAGGCCGATTTTAACAACGAGACGGGGAATATCGCCTTTCGTGCGGATTTCTCTAACCCGGATCGCCTGCTCCGACATGGTCAGACCGGGACAGTGGTGGTGAGCCGCGTTCAGAATGCCATCGTGATCCCTCAGCGAGCAAAATTTGAGATTCTCGCGAAGACTTATGTTTACGTCATCGAAGATATTGACGCGACAAAGGATGGCGGAAAACATGATGCGAAGGATGGCGGCAAAAGCCACGAGAAGCATGGCGTGGTACGCCAGCGTGAGATCGTCATCCAGAGCGAATTGGACGACATCTATCTCATCAAAGACGGTATTGATGTAAACGACAGGATCATCCTGGAGGGGATCCCACAGGTACGCGACGGCGATAAGGTGGTGTACGAATTTGTCTCGCCCGATGAGGCTCTCAGCAAACTCAAGTACCACGCAGAATAGGTCAACCTTTTCATGGGCCAGGGATCATCAAATCCTGGCGGATGCATTCGCCTTGGGCATCAGGCAGAATAGGTAACCTTCTCCATGTTCGCAAGAATTCTGCATCGGCCGGCATTGGCCATCGTGATCTCGCTGCTCATTCTTTTCATGGGTGGTCTGGCAATTGTTTCGCTGCCGATTTCTCAGTTTCCGACGGTAGCTCCTCCCAGCGTGATCGTGTCGGTTTCTTTTCCAGGTGCCAGTGCCAATGTTCTGGTCGACTCGGTCCTCGTGATCCTGGAGCAGGCGATCAACGGTGTCCAGGACATGCGTTACATGACCTCCGCCGCGACGAGTGCGGGTGAAGCCACGATTCAGATTATCTTCGAGCCGGGGACGGATCCGAACGTGGCGGTCCTGAACGTGAATAACAGGATCCAAATGGTGAAGAACCGACTCCCTCCCATCGTGGAGCGTGAGGGCATCGTCGTGCTGCAGAACATGTCGAGCATGCTGATGTATGTGAACGTCTTCAGTACGGATAAAAACGTCGATCAGAATTTTCTGTACAACTACACCACGGTCAATATATTGCCCGAGATCAAGCGGACGCGTGGCGTCGGCATCGCTAACATTCTCGGCAATCGCGCCTATGCCATGCGTGTCGAACTGAATCTCGAACGCCTGCGGGCCTACAGACTTTCCCCCGAAGACGTCATGATGGCGATCGCCGAACAGAGCATGATCGGTTCGCCCGGGCGACTCGGCCAGGCAACAGGCAGGACGTCGCAAACCGTTGAGTACGTGCTGACGTGGGTGGGACGCTATGACAAGCCGGAGCAATATGAAAACATCATCCTGAAGTCCAATCCCAAAGGGGAAATCCTGCGGCTCAGGGACGTCGCCACAGTCGAGCTGGGTTCTTCGTTCTACGACCTTTACTCGGACATTGACGGCAAACCTTCAGCGGCCATCGTGCTGAAGCAAACTCCCGGCTCCAACGCCACTGAAGTCATTGAGCAGGTCAAGAAAAAGCTTGAAGAGATCAAGGAAGCCTCGTTTCCGCCGGGCATGGACTATGAGGTCAGTTACGACGTTTCCAACTTTCTGGATGCCTCGATCGAGAAGGTGCTGCATACGCTTTTCGAAGCCTTCGTGCTGGTTTCATTGGTCGTTTATCTGTTCCTTGGGGACTTTCGCAGCACGCTGATCCCGACGCTGGCGGTTCCTGTGTCGCTGATCGGGACATTCTTTTTCATGCTGATGTTTGGGATGTCGATCAACCTGATCACGCTTTTTGCGCTGGTGCTGGCGATCGGGGTGGTGGTAGACGACGCGATTGTGGTCGTGGAAGCGGTGCATGAGAAAATGCACGACAAGCACCTTGGGCCTTACGCGGCGACGAAGGAGGTCATGCATGAGATCAGCGGCGCGATCATTGCCATCACGATGGTGATGACAGCCGTATTTATTCCCGTGACCTTCATCCCCGGGCCGGTCGGAGTTTTCTACCGGCAGTTCGGCCTCACGATGGCCATGTCCATCGTGCTTTCTGGTTTGGTGGCCCTGACGCTCACACCGGTTCTGTGCGCGATGCTGCTGAAACCCATCGACCCGCACAAAAAGAAAAGTCTCAACCCGCTCACGATCTTCCTGCGTTTAGCTGACAAAGGCATCGTGAAGCTCATGGGCGGTTATGCGAGGATCCTGCGCGGACTTGTGACGCAGCGTCTGCTGACGATGCTGGTGATCGCCGGTTTCTGTGTCGGTATCTTCTTTGCAAACATCGTGCTTCCGACGGGGTTTATTCCGCTTGAGGATCAGGGCATTATCTATGGGATCATTCAGACGCCGCCCGGCTCAACGCTGGAATACACCAACGCCAAGTCCCATGAGCTGGCAGAGATCTGCCGCACGCTGGACGAAGTTGTTTCGGTCTCATCCCTTGCCGGTTACGAAGTCCTGACCGAGGGGCGCGGCTCAAATGCGGGGACGTGTATCATTAACTTGAAGAACTGGTCCGACCGCAAGCTGACCTCGAAGCAGATCATTGAGGAACTGGAGGAAAAGGGACGTGCGATTTCCAATGTGAAGCTGGAGTTCTTCGAGCCTCCCGCAGTTCCGGGCTTTGGTGCGGCGGGTGGATTTTCTTTGAATTTGCTGGATAAAACAAACAGCGGTGACTATGCAAAGCTGGGCGAAGTGACCGACACGTTCATGACAGCCCTTTCGAAACGCAAAGAACTGAAAGGGTTGTTCACGTTCTTTGCAGCCAACTATCCGCAGTATGAAATTGTGATCGACAACGATGTGGCCATGCAGAAGGGTGTGTCAATCGCGAGTGCGATGAATAATCTGTCCATCGTGGTGGGCAGCACATGGGAGCAGGGCTTTGTCCGCTTCGGCCAGTTTTTCAAAGTCTATGTCCAGGCCGCGCCTGAGTTCCGGCGGTATCCCGAGGACCTGGACAATATGTTCGTCAAAAATGACAAGGGAGAAATGGTCCCTTATTCCGCCTTCATGAAGCTCAAAAAGAAGCAAGGCCTGAACGAGATCAACCGCTACAACCTGTATACCACCGCAGCAATTCAGGGAGCACCGGCGACGGGCTTCAGCACGGGGCAAGCCATCGCGGCAATCCAGGAAGTCGCCGCCGAGACGCTGCCGCGTGGTTTCGATATCGGCTGGCAGGGCCTTTCGTATGACGAAGCGAACAAGGGGAACACGGCGACCTACATTTTTGTGATCGTCGTGCTGTTCGTGTACCTCGTGCTGGTTGGGCAATATGAGAGTTTTCTGCTGCCTCTGGCTGTGATCATCTCGCTGCCGGTCGGTCTTTTTGGGTCCTTTCTGTTTCTCAAGGCCATGGGGCTGGCCAACGACGTGTATGCCCAGATTGGTCTCGTGATGCTGGTCGGTCTGCTGGGCAAGAACGCGATTTTGATCATCGAGTTCGCGGTTCAACGTCGTCATGAGGGTGTGAGCTTAAAGGATGCCGCCATCGAAGGAGGCAAATTGCGATTCCGGCCCATTTTGATGACCTCCTTTGCCTTTATCGCCGGTCTGATTCCGTTGGTCCGGGCGACAGGAGCGGGCGCAATCGGAAACCGTACGATCGGCACCACGGCCGTCGGCGGGATGCTTGTCGGTACCGTGATCGGGGTCTTTGTGATTCCCGGACTGTACTACATCTTCGGAAAAATGGCCGACGGAAAGAAACTCATCAAGGATGAGTCGGACAGTCCGCTGAGTGAACTGTTCGAGCACGAATCGCACGGTTCGCACTGAAGCAAAGAAGCACGACCTGGTGGCAGCATTTGATGATATCCAGACACCCTGCGGCTGCAAAATGCGATGAACCGAGAAGACGTGATTCGTGAAATCTGCGAGCGATACGATCAGTTCGGCGGAAGCCTGAATGAACGTCAACGCCGTCTCTGGGCGGCAGAAGAGGCGATGAAACTGGGCCGTGGAGGAATCGCTACGGTCAGCAAATCTCTCCGAATTTCACAAAACACGATTAAGAAGGGAATGCAGGAAATCGAGACTGGTCAGGCAGACTCGTTGACAGATGTCAAAGGGCGAATACGGAAGACAGGCGGCGGGAGAAAGCGGCGGGGATCATAATCAGATTCAGCAAAAGCCGCATGACAAAGGTCGTTTTCCCAACGTGATAATGACGCTTCCAGCTTTTGGAATGGTCATTCCATCTATGCGGGCCAAGTATCATCAAGTTATTTAATCTGCCTTTGACGGTGAATCACGGTCGTCCTCATCTCGGACGCCGCGTCGATGAAAGATGCAGCACCGAACCAGAATCTGTGTTTACTCCGAGAGTTTTTCCCGCCTTCTCTTTGTGAGTTGTGCCCTCCGAGCATCTTGCTTACGGCACAATGAGTGATCAATGCCTGGGAAGTCAGCAACAAAGGCGCAGGCAGGCTTGGTAGAAATTAACGATTGTGACGGGTAAATGTTATGTCGGCAGGATTGCCGACGACCGAAGTTTCCTCAAGGATGAGGTTGATGAACCATTACGCAGGATCTGCGAAAGGAACACGGACCAACGTCGTGCTTCGCGCAGCAATCGCTTCAGCCATTCTTCTGACGATTCCGGCTTGTAATGTTCCCGGCCTCCGTGGGGCAAATTATGGAAAGCCTGTGCCGGATAGTTTCAATGTAAACACCGAACCGGAAATGGATGGTGAGACCAGCAACGAAAGCTCCGCTCAGATTCAGCTGCACGAGTTTTTCAGTGATCCGATGCTGACGAGTCTGATCGATCAGGCATTCGTCGATAATCAGGAGCTAAAGATCCTGGCTGAGGACATTCAAATCGCGCGTAACGAGGTCTATAAGCGACGAGGGGCTTACCTTCCGTTCGTCTTTTTCGGAGGCGGAGCGGGTCTGGACAAGCCCGGTGCCTACAGTCGTGCGGGAGCCGTCGAGGAAAACCTCCTGGCCAACGGCAAGTCATTTCCCCAGCCATTGCCTGGATTTCTTGTTGCGGCCAACGTCTCCTGGGAAATTGACATCTGGAAGAAACTGAGGAACGCGCAGAATTCGGCGTATTTGCAATACCTCGGCACCGCTGAGGGGCGAAACTACGTGGTGACACGTCTGGTCGCGGAGATTGGCCAGAACTATTACGCCCTGATCGCGCTCGATAAGCGACTTGAAACCCTCGATTTGACGATCTCGCTTCAGGAGCAAAGCCTCCAGGTCACCAGATTCAATAAGGAAGCTGGCCGTGATACCGAACTGCCGGTGCAGCGTTTTCAGGCTGAGGTTCGCAAGAACCAGAGCGAGAAGCTGATCATTGCTCAGGAAATCATCGAAGTCGAAAACCGAATCAACTTCCTCACAGGTCGATATCCGCAGGCTGTCGATCGCCAGTCGGAGGAATTCTTCGATCTGAATATCCACCCTCTGAGTGCCGGTGTGCCCTCGCAGTTACTTCGCAACCGTCCCGACATCCGACAGGCCGAACGCGAACTGCAGGCGGCAGGACTCGACGTGCGGGTCGCCCGAGCTCGTTTCTATCCGTCATTGATCATCAATGCCGGCGTCGGGTACAACGCATTCGATGCGAGGTATCTGTTCACGACTCCCGAATCGCTGGTCTACAATCTCGCTGGTGACGTCGTGGCGCCGCTGATTAACAGAAATGCGATCAAGGCCGATTACGCCAGCGCAAATGCCGTGCAATTGAAGGCCGTTTACAACTACCAGCGTACGGTTCTGAATGCCTTCACGGAAGTGATCAACCGCCTGAGCAAAGTTGACAACTACGGCAAGAGTCTCGAAATCAAACGGCAGCAGTTGGAAGCGCTTGAAGCCTCAGTCGATGTCGCCACCAAACTTTTTCAGGCACTCGGCCGTGTCGGTTACGTGGATGTGCTTTTGGCTCAGCGTGACATGCAGGACGCCAAAATGGTGATCATCGAAACCAAAAAGCAACAACTGACTGCTGTCGTGGACTCCTATCAAGCTCTCGGCGGTGGGATGATGCAGACCTCGAACTCGGTAACGATCGCAGTCGCACAGTAACTCAAAATCAGAATACTCAGCTGCCGCCTGCGACTCTCCTTTTGGCCCGACGACCTATCCAGACCCGGACAGCTTGAGCATTGGCGATCTCAAGCCGCACGACGTCCGGTTCACAGCGGCACTGATCGCATTTACGAACCTGGTGTGATTCCTCGCGTGTCAGCTGTTTGTGAACGCTGCCAACGCCAGGTGGCGTTCTCCAGTTTGCCACTGATGCGGCGAATGCCGCGCCACGCATCCCCAATTCCCCGTGTTTTCTTCCGGGGGACCCTTCCAGGTAATCTCCTGTAGAAATCGTTGTTTTCTTCAGCGTCGCTCTTGTGCTCGCAGACAACAGCCGATATAAAACCCACGAAATAAAAATCGTGCTTTGGTTGTCGCTTAAATTTTGACAATCGGTTCCGGGAGATGAGTATGTCGCCGCCACCGCAGTTTGACGTTCGCGCACGGCTGGCTCTGGGCCATCCCCCGCTGACCTGAAAACCTGTTTCGACAGGTATTGCTTGCCTCTGCCTGCATCATCACTGGGTGTCTTAAATGTTATGTATGTACAACTGCAGCAGCACAGAAAAATGGACCAGAAAAAGCTGACACAGCATTTGAACAATCGTCGCTGCAACGACGATAGCGCAGGAAGTTGAACGCAATCGAGAGTCAAAAGTTTCATTCCAGAATCATTTAATACTGATATTTGAAGAGGAGAAAAGCATCAATGATTTCAATGATCATCACGGCAGTTTGTTGGACCGCAGCCTTCCTGCTTGAACCACCGCAGAGCTGGCGATGAGGCCGATCTGCGGCGTCATCATTCCTCGACGACATTGGTCGCCTCGTCTTTCTTCCTTGCAGCTCGACCGTTCTCGACACAACGCGCCACGAAGGCTTTTTCGGGGTTCTTAATGCCGAAAACGCATTTCGTTCTCAGAAATGAACGCCCAAGGCTGAACCGGTATCAGTCCGCGTAGCCAGAATGAACCGTGAAGTCAGAGAAATTGATCGGACCTTGCCGTTCGGGCAATCGCCAGTACTGCGGGGTGTTTGATTTTTCGCTCAGCGGAAATCGCAAAGAAGTGTTCACGAACACCTTCCATTTCACCAACGAGTTCCACTTCGTACTGACGACAAATCTCATCCTGGATCACAAGGCCGCCAGGAAAGAGTCCTTCGCCTGTTTGACCGAATGCTTTCAGTAGAGCGGTGTCGTCAAATTCGCCACGAATCAGCGGATGCAGATCTTTGCTTTCCAGCCATGAATCAATAGATCGTCGAAGAGCGGAACTGCGGGCCGGCAAAAGCATCGGGGCGCCGTTCAGCGATTCCGGAAAACTTTTGCGACAACGACGAGCCAGCTCCTTCGTCGCGAAGAGACCAACCGCCGAGTCTCCAAGAGCGTGATTGTAAGCTCGCACTTTGAACGCGGCTGTGACCGGAGTGTCGGACAGCACGATATCCACATTGTGCAGGATCAACTCGCTGAGCAATTGTTCCAGCGTGTCTTCCATACAGACGAGCCGCAGGTCGTCCGACAATCGCAACGCCGGTTCCAGCAGGCGGCGAGCCATCAATTTGGGCATTGCATTGACAATACCGACTACAAACCGCACTGGTTTGCCCACGGGATGTCCTTTGAGCGTGTCGATCATTTCGCGTCCCAGCGAAAAAATCTCGTCCGCATATCGAAACACGGTCTTACCCGTTTCGGTCAACTGCAACGTTCGACCGGACTTTTGAAACAGTTTCTGTCCAAGTGACTCTTCCAGGCTGCGCAGCTGCGTACTGATCGCCGGTTGCCCGATATGAAGCTTCTCTGCCGCTCGCAGAATCGTACCTTCGCGAGCGACCATCCAGAAATACAGCAGGTGATGATAGTTGAGCCAGTGCATGCGGCGAACAATACTTTCATTTAATCAATGATTCAATACATAACTTTAAATCAGTCAATTCTCGTGAATACCGGTCGCCGGCCCTTTCCGACTCACGATGCCATCCATTCCGGCAGAGGATCGAGGAGAGTATGATAATTGATCGAAAAAAAACTTTGATGGTCTCCAGCCAGGGCTACGCTGACCTTGGTGGGATAATGGCTTTACAGGCACCCTCGACGCAGTGCCACTGCTCCGGGCCGGGCATCTAGAACCTCCACGGGAAGTTGAGCGGCCGATCAATCTTGACGCTCCGAATCGGTTATTCATGCTGCCATCCTTTGACAATCTGACCGATTCGCAGTTCATCGCCAACGTGAGTCTGTTTCGGGCTGCTGGGTTTTCCGAGCCCGAAGCAGCCGTACGCGCCATGATGCAAATTACATCGCGGTGGCGTGATACACTTGAGCCCGTTTCCGAAGCGAAGGCAGGTGCTTCTGAAGAGCCGCCCTGGTATTGGAGTCTGCTGCGCGTCTGCCATGACGCTCCGCTCAAAGATCTTGTCCTCAACGTTGTCGATCAATATGTGCGCAACGCTCACGAACAGTTTGACGTATTTGCATTGTTCAATGCCACGCCGCGTGCATTGGGGATCCTGGCAAGGCTCGCCTGTGCAAGCCCGTTTCTGACCCAGACACTGCTCGCCGATCCGCCCTACCTGACGACACTCGCACTTCACGGACGAACTTCAGAAATGAAGTCCCGCGAGCAGTTTGTGCAGGAAGCGATGGCGGCACTTGCATCCGGCCGCAAGCGATCGCAAATGCTCTCCGAACTCCGACGCTTTCAGCGACGCGAACTGCTGCGAATCGGGATGTGCGATGCCTTCGGTCTGCTGGATCTGAGATTTGTCACTCTTCAATTGTCATTGCTCGCGGATGCGATGGTTCAGTGCTGTCTTGATCTTGCGCTGAACGAGGCGAAAGTTGCCGACCTGCCGCTGGCCGTAATCAGTCTCGGCAAGCATGGCGGTGAAGAACTCAACTACAGCTCCGACATTGATCTGGTCCTGATCTGCGATCAGGATTCGGCAGTCGTACAGCGTGTGGCGCGGCTGACAATCGACGGACTGGCTGAAGACATCCCGCCAGGATTTTTGTATCGCGTCGATTTGCGCCTGCGTCCGTGGGGCGAAGCAGGGCCGCTGGTGAATACGATCAGCGGATATGCCGATTATCTGATACAGGATGCTGCCACCTGGGAAAAACAGACAATGCTCAAAGCCCGGGTCGTGGCTGGCGACGTAGACGTCGGAAACCGATTCCTCAATCGCATTCGCCCTCTGTTGTTTACTGATTCAGCGCTGGATATTCGCCGCAGTATTCAGCAGATGAAAGAACGCATCGAATTTCGCCTTCGTCAACGGGGAAAACTGAATTCCGAAGTCAAGCTGGGGGTCGGTTCGATTCGCGATGTGGAATTCCTCGTCCAGAGTCTGCAACTGATTCACGGTGAACGTGAGCCGCG
>JAYUVA010000586.1:0-7829 GCA_043754375.1 Candidatus Kuenenia sp.
AACTTTTCCGGGTCAGTCGATTGCAACGCAGGGGGAAACTGCCGTACGCTGCGCAAGACAAACTCGGATTGTATCGCAATCCATCAGGTTTTCACAAAGTCCATTGAAATTAGGGCACGTCTTATGGCTTTTTCTCAAACGAACCGCTTTTGGATTTTCGGAATCATGGTGATGACTGCCTTCGGATCATATTCGGAGGCAAAGGCAGATGTGTTCCGCGTCTTTGTCGGTACGTACAGCAAAGGGGATAGCATCAGCAAGGGGATCTACACCTGTCTGTTCGATTCCGAAACCGGCAAGCTCTCCGAGCCAAAGTTGGCGATCGAACTGGCGAACCCTTCATTTCTGGCTGTTCATCCGACTCAGGAATTCCTGTACGCAGTGAACGAGCTGAGCGAAGGACCAGGCAAGGGAAACGGTGGCGTCACCGCGATGAAGATCAATCCCGACGGAACGTTGACGAAACTGAATGACCAGCCCTCGTTCGGCGGTGCCCCCTGCCATTGTAACGTCGATGCGACCGGTCGTACGTTGTTGATCGCCAACTACACCGGCGGCAACGTCGTCGCGTATCCGATTGCCGCCGATGGCAAAATCGGAGAAGCAAGCAGCAACATCCATCATGAAGATCCGACTCGCGAAAATGCGGCTGAACTCACGCCGAGGGCTCATTCGATCAATCTGAGCAGCGATAATCGGTTCGCCTACGCGGCAGATCTGGGGCTGGACAAGATCTTTATCTACAAGCTTGATGCGGAAAATTCGACATTGTCGCCATCCGAGCCGCCGTCAGCCAGTGTGACACTCGGCGGCGGGCCACGACACTTTGCCATTCATCCGTCCGGCAACTTTGCGTACACCAACAATGAAACCTCATTGGTGGCAACCGCGTTTGCACGCAATGCGAAGACCGGGGCACTCAAGGCGATCCAGGATATCACCACGATCCCCGGTGGACACGAAGGCCGACAGAGCACCGCAGAATGCCTGTGTCATCCGAGCGGCAAATTTCTGTACGTCAGCAATCGCGGTCCTGATTCGATCACCGTCTATTCGATCAATCAGAAAACAGGTTTGCTGACATGGGTCGAAAATGAGCCGACGGGTGGCAAGGAACCCCGTAACTTCTTCATAGAACCCGGTGGCAAATGGCTGCTCGCCGAAAACCAGAACTCAGATTCCATCCACGTTTTCGCGGTCGACCAGGAAACCGGCGCATTGATGCCGACAGGTGATTCCATCAAAGTCGGCCAGCCCGTGTGTATTCGCATGGTGCCAGCGAAATGATTCTGACCTGTCCGAATTGCAGGAAGACTCTGAAAGCCCCGGACAGTGCGGCGGGAAAGAAGATCCGTTGTCCGGGGTGTCTGGAAATCATTCCGATACCGGCAGTAGACGGTGGTACTGCGAGTACGTCGGTTGCAAAACCGGCAGCAAAACCGACGCCTCCGTCCGCTTCATCCGCATCGCTTTCTGCAGCGCCATCTGGTCGGCCGGCGAATCCCTCAAGTGCTGCAGGCAGCAAGCCGAAAGCAACATCCGGGAGTCCGACAGCCTCAGCACCCGATGGCACGACAGGCGGTGCGCGAAGCACTGGTCCAACTCGACCGAAATCACCGCAGACCACCACAAAGTCCGGTGCCGGTGGGCCGTCGCGACCTGCGAAGCGACGGAAGCCCGAACAGTCCGCAGATTACGACGACGATTACGTGGCCGGTTATGAGTCCAGTGGCGTCGATCCATGGAGTTCCGGCCCGTCGTGGGAAGAACCGAATCCCTACGCAGCCCCGACGTATGAGGCATCGTCGCGCAACAACAGAAAAAATGGGGGCGGCGGCAGCCTGAAACTCGCGGGTATTGGATTGCTTGTTCAGGCGTGGTCATACATCGGCATCATCGTCGTTTTCTTTTCGATGATTGCGATCGGCGTCATCGTCGCGCTGACAAGGAGTGGCGGCGGTGGCGGCATCGGTCCCAGCGAAGTCGGAATCATGTTCGCAGGACTCGGCCTCATACTATTGATCCCGTTGGGAATAGCGATCCTTGTCGGCTATGTGCTGTGTGTTTTCGTACCACCGAAGTCAAATGCCAGAACTCCGATGATCATTGCGCTGGTTTTGTCTGTGTTGATGTTCCTGTTCTCGATTCTGGAGGCCGTAGGCACGGCGTTCAATTCTCCGGGTGCCGTTTTCGCAATTGCCGGACTCAGACTCGTTATGTGGATCGTTCTGGTTGTCTGGGTGATGCAGCTGTTTTTGATGTTTCGGCTGGGAACGGCGATGAAGAATTATTGACACGACTGTCCGAGATTCGCTTGTAGTCCCGCCAAAGTTTAACGCATTTTGGCCAGATCCGGAGTGACTGGAAATCGAGACGGGCCGCATTATTGCAGCTCGGTCCAGGGCTGCGATTCCTGTAGCTTGGACATTCATGTCCGAGATATGGACCGAACACGGTTGCATGATCGAGCGGTTGTCAAGGTGCAATAACCTTCGCTGCGACTGTGTTTCATGGCCATGCGACGGACATGAATGTCCATCCTACATTCGATCGTTCCGCCATCGCACCCAAAACTTGACTCGTCTGCAACATGTTTTGAAAAGTGAGCGTGGCTGCAGCTGCCTTCATCGAATTGGTCGCAGCACAGGAGCTGCAGGTGTCTGCGAACAGGCGGGAGGCAGGCTGCGAGCGCCGCCGGCGGAATCGATGGGTGTCCATAGGTACTGCCAATGCGTCCATTCCGTCAGTGACTCGTAGAAAAGTACGGCGTCGCGGTCGGTTGGCAAAATCCCGGCAGCCGTCGCTTCACCGCTCGGTAATGGTCGCACCATACCTTTGCTCGTCAGATCCACGTTCAGTTCCCTGTCAAAGTCGCCATCGGGCCAGATGGCGAAGCCTTCTGAGTTGATATCGTACGGCTGGAAGTTCACAAAATTCGTTTCCAGTTGCTCGCGGACCAGATCGATCCCGGACTTCCTGTAGAATCCCTCCAGCGCATTCTGAAACGACTTGAGTTGATCGGTCGATGCGAATCTCAGCCAGCCTGATTCCGCCACCGATGCCGCCACCCATCCGCTCTGTTCCTGAAACAGTAACCGGACTGAGGGTGTGCCCAGTCGGCTGCACTCCAGTTCCACAGATAAGCTGTTGGACGCCGCATGAATACGTCCGCACTGCAGCCCCGTGTCCTTCCAGATCAGACACGATCTGAGCAGACTAATGAGGTCTCGTTCAACAAAACTGCGAATGGCTTTTTCGACATGTTCCAACTGATCACCACTCGCTCGCCGAGCACTGAAGCGACGGAACGATGCTTCCTGATGTTCGAGGCGCCGCATGCGACGAAACAGTTTTGGCAACGTGCCGGAGTGAAACCCCGGACGCAGCAGGCGCGCGACCGTTTCTCCGTGACTGCCGACAGGCGCAGGCGTCAGGTGCTGCTGGCGATTCGCCTGATAGAGCCGCCAGTTTTCCTTCAACTCCCAGACAACGAACCCAAAAATTCCGGGCAGGAAGAAAATATTGAAACCAGTCACCATGCCGGCCAGCCAGCTGCCCATGTACGGTTCGAACAGCTTGAACATCCATTCGCTGAGCCCCGTGATAAAGGGGAAAAAGATCTTGTGTGCCACGGTGACGACAGGAAAGTGTTTCACGGGATGCAGCGTGGGTTCGATCAGCAGATTGACATAAATCCGAATCAGAAACGACACGAACGACCAGATCACTCCCAGAAAGGCCTTTGCCACAATCGACAGCCAGCTCTCGTCGCTGTGAAACCGCAGCCATTCATCGACGGCATACAGGAAGCGTTCGATAAAGTTCAGCACCAGGCGGAACATGTCGATGATCCAGTCAATCACCGCCATGAACACGCGCGCACGCAACTTGTACCATGCATTGCCGACCCACTCAGCCGTCAGTTCCTGTGCGTCCTGCCCGAGACGGGAATTGAGCGCCATGCTCAGCAGAATTGCGATGATCCCGGTCCACCACCAATTCAGTGCTTCGCCGATCAGTAACCAGGAAATTATCCGAGTGCCAACCAGCGACCCGATGCACGGCATCAGGACAAGTCGCCGGATACGAACGAACGTCCGATTTCGCAGTAGCAGTTGCACAAACGGCAGTCGCAGAATCTTCAGTGGCAAATCGATCAGAATCTTCCGCGTCCGTCGCCAGACTGAGGAGACGGCGCGAAAGAACCAGCGCCGAAACGGGACGACATGAATCAGAAACATCAGCAGCAAGCCGACGACCAGAATCCAGGACAGCATTTCCAACTGCCTTCCGACGACCTGATCCACCGCTTCGTTCGCCGCGTTCGTAATTGCCGTGTCATCCGTCGAAGCAACAAAATCTGCCGGAGCTGATGATTCAGCCGTTGCTTTCGCAACCCTCCGGTTGAACACATCGATGATATGGCTGACGCCTTCCACGATCACGACAGCGCCGCCGAACGGGATGATCAGAAACTGAGTTGCAAATCGTCCGACGCGCGTGCCGAAGAACAGCGAACTCGTGATCTGCAACCAGCGCAGATAGAATTCGCCCCGACGATAGACGCCATCCATCGCGACATCCAGCCGGTCATCGGCGCGAAGTAAATGGTCGCCTCGATAAAGTTCCGTCAGCTGGCTCAGGTCCGGCAGTTTGAGATCGTTCTTGCTGATCGCATCCCGCAGGTAACCCATCGTGAGGTAACCGCGGCTGGCGATGCAGTCGAGCGAATCCTCGACAAGCTTGTTGAATGCCACCTGTTCCGGCACGCTTGTCGGCTTGAGCTCCACGTCCAGGAGCGTCTGACTCAGGGCCGGTCGCATCCGCGTTCGCATCTGCTTTTCCGCAAGCCGAGCGGCATTGTGCAGGAGTTGAGTCAGCCGTTCGCGTTCAACACCGCTCAAACGCACATACACCAATCTCGACGCGGCGCTGGCCAGATGCTTGGCCATTGTGACTTCCCGCAGATTCGTCAGCGGCCGACGCAGGGGCCGTTGGCCGCGACTTACGATCCACTTGACCAGATCGACTTTGTAGGTAACCCGTTCATGATCGAGACAAACCTTCTGCAGATCGTAGAGCAGTCGTTTTTCAGAATTCCAGAATCCATGCACGGAGTTCGTGGCGAGTTCCCAAAGCGACGAGTGCCAATTGTCCGTCTCTTCTTCTCGAAACTCGATCGCCCGTCGCAGACGTTCGGTCAGGAACTGAATATCGGTGAGGGCTTTCTCAGTAGCGGCATTTCGCTTGTCGGAAGTTGTCGCCCGTTGCGACGCCATGATCGCGTTGACGATCGCCGCAACCGTATTGCCACGCTCGTTGTTGCGATCACGACGTCGGAGCAATCGCACGTAGGCGCGGTCAGATTGCGTAATCCCCGTGCCCAGGGTCCAGTTGCGGCGCGTACTCACAAGTGCAGCTTCGTCCCGAACCACATGTGGTGTCAGATCAGGATCGGTCGCACCGTACAGTTTTGTGCGGGCATAGATCTCGTCGGCGCTGATGTCCCGAGACAATGCCTTTGTAAGTCGCGGCTGGTCCGCCAACGAAGGGAACCAGACGGCCAGCAGGTCCGGTTCAAATCGCTGGAGTTCGCTGTAGAGTGCAATAAATTCCCGCCAGGCTTCGATGCGGGAACCCGGATCAATCAATCGATGCTCGCTCCGCAGCACGAAGTGAGCCTCATCGAACTCGACCTGGCCGATTTCTGCGATGCGTTCCTGCACATCGGCACGCCTGAATTTCATCTGGCATTTCAGCATCAAATCGCGATCGACTTCAGCGTGAAACAGGCGTCGCCAGACTTGCTGCAGAAGCTCCTGCAGCGGCCAGTGCTCCAGTTCGCCTTCCTCCGGCTGACTGATCAGCAGGCAACTGTCGGGCAGGTTTGAAAACGTCGTCAGGCCAAGTTCGTCCGGATGCGTCAAATGCCGCACATCCACAGCGGCCACGACCTGGCTTTCAGCATGTGGAATCGAAGCCGAAAGTGTGGCAAATCCGAATTGTTCCCGAATGACCCGCCGAATCACGCGGCTTTCGACAAGGTAAGCCGATGCATCAGCCCTGGACAACGCTCGTCGGAGCTCTTCAATTCGGGAAATTCCATTGACCCGTGACACCGCATCTCCTTTCAAAATCGGACAGCCGCCCGATGAGACGCCGGTACTTTAGTGCCCAGGCCACCGTTGCAAAAGCGCGGACCCTGGCGAAATCCCGCTGCCGACCGATTGCTCGACACGGTTTTTCGAAACTACCGGATTTCCCTGCGGAAACGCTTGTGTTCCTGACCCTGGCTCAGGTACTTCGTCTTTCTTCAAAGACGCAGACTATCCGCAGACAGACCGTTGTTGGCGGGCGCAATTCCTTCAAACCAGGTCGGAAGGTTTTATGACATCTGATGCAAAAACACCCGGACCTTCTTATCGTGACTATGCCTGGATTATTGTCGCGTTGCTGTTTCCCGTGGCGTTGCTGAATTATCTGGATCGGCAGATGCTCGCAGCAATGAAGCCGTCGATGGTCACCGATATTCCATCGATCAGCGACAAAGAGCACTGGGGCTTTGTGCTCGCGAGCTTCAAATGGGTGTATGCAATTCTGAGTCCTCTGGGCGGCTACGTGGCTGACCGCTACAGCCGTCGCCATGTGATCGTCATCAGTCTCTTCGTCTGGTCGATGGTGACGTTTGCCACGGGATTCGTCCAGACGTACGACCAACTCGTTTGGACTCGGGCTTTGATGGGGATCAGTGAAGCCTTTTATATCCCTGCGGCGCTTGCTTTGATCACCGACTTTCATATCGGTCGCACGCGATCGACGGCGGTGAGTGTCCATCAGGCCGGAATCTATTCCGGGCTCATTCTGGGAGGGCTCACGGGGTTTGTTGCGGAAGATCCGATGCTCGGCTGGCGTACCGCATTCTACTGCTGCGGCGTCCTTGGCATCCTGTATTCTGTGCCCCTGATGCTGTTCCTGCGGAATCCCGATCGTCAGTCGGAGCGAGAATCGACGGCACCACTCGAAGCACTCAAGGAGTTGCTCACCAATCGCAATTTTCTGCTGCTGGTGGTTTACTTTACGTTGCCGGCGATTGCAGGCTGGGTCGTGAAGGACTGGATGCCCGATATTCTGAGGGACAAATTCAGTTTGAAGCAGGGGAAGGCGGGACTGGTTTCGATGTTTGTCCACCCGGCATCGATCGTGGGTGCGGCAATCGGCGGCCTGCTGGCAGACTACTGGATGAAGAAAGCGAACCGCGGGCGGATCTATGTGAGTGCCATTGGAATGGCCATGTTTTTGCCGGCATTGTTCAGTGTCGGCAACGCTGCATCATTTCCGATCGCCGTGTTGGGCTTGATCGTGTTTGGTCTGGGCTGGGGATTCTTCGACTGCAACAACATGCCCATCCTGTGCCAGCTCACGCGACCCCGGTTGCGGGCCACCGGTTATGGAATCATGAATCTCGTGAGCATCAGTTGCGGAGGATTCGGTGACTGGGGATTTGGCTTTCTGCGGGACCGCGACGTGCCGCTCAACGTGATCTTCGGCGCGTTCGCACTGCTCGCGGCGGTGTCCATCGTTGTGGTGCTGCTCATCCGTCCGCAACAGCAGCAGGATTCATTGGAGTGAATGGACTTTGACCTGCAGCAGAACGGCTGCTTCGGTTTGGGCTCAACCACAAACGTCGCGGCTCACGCAGGTTTTGTCAGGGGTTCTTATATCGGTTTAACCCTAGCGCGGCGAAGCCGCAAATCCGAAGTCCGAATTTCGAAATCCGAAAGAACAACGGTCGAAAAGATGCACGCAAAATGCGCAGTTGTTGGAAAGAA
>JAYUVA010000587.1:0-2700 GCA_043754375.1 Candidatus Kuenenia sp.
AAAGCGATCGCCAATCGACCGCCACATTAGAGCAACATTCGTACAGTGGCGTCAAATACAGTTCGCTCGATTCGTTTGGCTTTCTGCGAAACCAGCCGGAGGTCCGTCAATTGAATGCCACCGGCAAGTTACAAATCGTCAAACAGACTCTTCTGGTGCATGCCGCTCTCATTCGATAGCTCAATCCAGTGCGGCAAAATCAAGGGCAGCAATATCCGAATCGAGCTCAATGTACTCCTGGCGTTCGGCCGCAATCTTCAGCCGTTTGAGAGCAGCCCACAGACGATCTTCCAATGGACTCTCGTCAAACAAGTCATTGATTTCCACGGCGGTATGGAATTTCTCCCATGTTGTCTGGATGAAAATGATTCTACGAAAGCGACGACTCAAAATCGGCTGGGGAAGCCGTTGCATTGGACCAAGCAGCAACTGGCAGTAAGGTTCGTTACGTCGCCGATCCTGCGGCTGATCCGGAAACAGCGGCCCACGGCGTACCTGTCGTACTTCCTGAACCTCGGCGTAGTATGTCACCGCATGCGATTCACGTCCAAAAACTTTCGTCTGGTAGAATGCCAGCCAGCGAGGTGGCCAGGAATCGATAAGCCATTTCTCGACGCTGCCTCGCGGGATTCGATACCACGGCTTTCACGCGCTATCGTAAAATCACGCACATTGTTCACGATGGCAACAAGAACATCACGAGATACGGAGGGCGGCGTAACCATAGCTTCTCATGACTCTGTCAGTACAATGGCGATCGGAGCAGGGTAGAATCGGTTTTAAATTCAGTCAACGGACTCAATCCCATAACGGCCTCTCATTTTTCAGATCGACATTCGAAAGTCGTTCGTCACGTTTGCATCATTCCTTACTTTCAATCGGCAGTCGGTGAGATCGACACATTGGGAAAGAAGAATCGGAACGGCATTCTGAATCGGCATTGCTTGCAGTCGTGCGATGGCCAATGCGTCGTTTCGTCGCGCGGACCTCACGGACTTCTCAGGAAATGTCGCGTCATGGAAGAACGCTCGATCTTCGGTATACTGTGGGCGCAATGCTGTGTGACATTTCTTCAGCAGTGATCGAGGTGGGGTTTGCAACAGGGAAAATTCTGATGACAGTGCGGCAGGTTGAGGCCGGAAAAACTCGGATTGGCTGGATCGGGACCGGTGTGATGGGTTCCAGCATGTGTGGGCATCTGATCAGCGCGGGGTTCTCAGCGACTGTGTATTCGCGGACAAAGCAGAAGGCAGAGGCACTGATTGGTCAGGGAGCGTCATGGGCTGCCTCGCCGAAAGAAGTCGCTCAGAATTCCGATGTAATTTTTTCTATCGTCGGATTCCCGTCGGATGTCCGCGAAGTGATGCTCGGGGATGACGGTGCATTGGCCGGAGCGAAAGCGGGGAGTGTTCTCGTCGATATGACGACCAGTCAGCCGTCTCTTGCTGTTGAGATTTATCAGGCAGCAAAGACAAGGAGTGTCCACAGCGTGGATGCTCCGGTGTCCGGTGGAGACATTGGCGCTCGGAATGCCGCACTGTCAATCATGATCGGCGGTGATGCAGATGTGGTGGCAACGTTGCAGCCGCTGTGGGAAGCGATGGGGAAAACTATCGTCCATCAGGGCGGTGCCGGTGCCGGTCAACACACGAAAACGGTGAATCAGATTTTGATCGCGACCGGAATGATTGGTGTCTGTGAGGCATTGCTTTACGGCTACAAATCCGGACTGGATTTACCGACGGTCCTGAAGTCCGTGTCAAGCGGTGCAGCGGGAAGCTGGTCATTGTCAAATCTTGGTCCGCGAGTCATCGACAACAATTTTGATCCTGGATTTTTTGTCGAACACTTTATCAAAGACATGGGAATCGCTCTGGAAGAATCCCGCCGCATGGGCTTATCGATGCCCGGACTTGCGCTGGCGCAACAGCTTTATCTTGCAGTCAAAGCGCAGGGCTTCGGTCGGAACGGGACTCATGCACTGATGCTGGCGTTGGCACAATTGTCGGGTGTTGACTGGCTCAAACGCCGGTAAGTTTTCCCTCAGGCGGCAGCAGGAGTTTCCATTCATGATATTGCGTGGCGATTTCTGTATAATGCTGAGGCGTTTGCAGCGAATCATGTGACTTTCAGTTTCTGGTAGTTGAATAGAGAAAACCTGTCATGGCACGACGTGGGGAAATGTTTGCGGGTCTGTCGGTTGCGTTGGTGACTCCCATGCACAGCGATGGTTCGCTGAATGAGAGTATGCTCAAAACGTTAATCGATTTTCAGATTGAAGCCGGAACCGATACGCTGGTTCCCGTCGGAACAACTGGTGAAAGTCCGACGTTGACTCACGACGAACACGAGCGAGTGATCGCCATCACCTGCGAATACGCCGCAGGTCGAATCAAGGTCATGGCCGGAACCGGTTCCAACAGCACAGCCGAGGCGATCCGCCTGACCGCATCCGCCAAGCGGGCCGGAGCGAATGGGGCACTGATGGTGACTCCGTATTACAACAAGCCGACCCAGGAGGGTTTCTTTCAGCATTATCGAGCGGTTGCGGAGCATGTCGATCTGCCAATCGTGCTGTACAACATTCCCGGTCGCACTGCCAAGAATATGGAACCGGAAACGATCTGTCGCGTCGCCGACACCTGTCCGAGTGTCGTGGCGATTAAGGAATCCACCGGTTTGATGGATCAGGCTTCGCAG
>JAYUVA010000588.1:0-9398 GCA_043754375.1 Candidatus Kuenenia sp.
ACGCGCGATGATCCAGTTGAACTGCGCTTTCTGAAGTTCGGTCAGATCTCCCGTTTGCTTTTCGCGAGAAACCAGACTCGGCAATCGTCCGCGGCCTTCATTGGGGAAGTTGGCGAGCAGTCGGACCCAGTTGGATGCCGAAATATCCTGCTCGGATTCTTTCAGCCACGCCGTTGCAACGGCCTCGTCAACCAAAGGCAGCCGCGCAGTTCGCGTAGTCGCTTCGGCAAGCTGGGCTTTCACTTCGTCGCGAGTTTCCATGGCCGGACGAGTACTCAACCCCTGGCCGCTGGGCTTGCCCTGAAAGACTTCAAACGGTGCGACGATTGAGACCGCACTCTTGAACTTTTCGGACGTTGGAGTCGTAAACGAATCGGAGTGTTCGGAAGCCGGGGCCGATCCTGCGCCGCCTCGTCCTGTAAAAGTATTCCCTGATGACTGAGGAATGCCGCTCCCTTCCTTCCAGCGGTTGATGGCATTGTTACCCGATATCGACATCGTCATCTCCAGAATCTGCAGCGGCGTATAATGCTCTGCAATTCCGGCAATTTCTTCATTCGACAATCGATGAGGTTCGTACGTCAGCAATCGAGCAAAAGCAAACGCCGCTTGTTCAGCTTTGCTGTATGCGGACCAGTCCGCATCCAGCGCGGCAATGGCATCGTCTTTCATCCCCGTCGCTGACAATTTCCATTCCTGATGCCCAAGACAGTACTGACAATTGTTCGTGCGCGACACAATCCAGAACAGCATCGTCTTGAACTGATACGTGAGCGTCATATTCTCGTCAGCGTTCCGGGTAAAATCAGACCGAGGTGCGGCGGCTCCTCCGGGAGGCGCTGCATTCCCCTGCCCGCCAGTTCCGCGCGCACCGCCATCTTGTCCGGACCGAGGACGACCACTGCCAAAGACACTGCCTTCCTGCGGTGGAACATAGTGATATCGCAGCCGGATTTCGTAGCTGCCGCTGCGTTCGCCAAGCTCCTGCTTTTCCTGGTCGTTAAGTTCAGGAAGGGGAATCCGATAAGGACGCTTTTTCATGTCCTCAAGCAACTCTTTCATTTCTGTTCGAGTCGCAGGAACAGGGCGAGGAGTCTCTACCGGGGAATCAGCGTGACACACTGCCAGTCGCATCACGAGCAACGACAGGCAAGAGATGATTTTCGACATCATGTGGGATCTTTCTATGTGAGAGAAGGTTCGTGCGTGCCTGCAGACAAACAAACCGGGATGCTGCGACAGAGGTAATATTTCCACAAAAACATCAGTAACTCTATGGCCGGCAACTACTGCGGGAAGATTGTGACAACAGGAGAGGTGCCCACGATGTAGGTCATCTCGGAGTCGGAAGAGTCAAACTTCCGCTGCACGACAATGTGCAGGTTTGAGCCGTCGGAGGTCTCTTCGTTCGTCGCGATCTCGAAAGAGACCAGTTTCTCTCCCTGCTCCCAGGAAGTATCACCCACGACAATTTCCGGCTGTAGATCTTTCGGAGTTTTTCCGTCAACCCACGCCTGCATCGCTTTTTGAACCGATGCACGGGCAAGTTCCTGGTCCAGCGGATGACTGGGCGTGTCCCCCTGTGAACAACCCCAAAGGCCAAACACCAGCAAAACACCAACGATGCCGCGATGCGGCAAATGAGACATCAACATAATTCGAATTCCATTTGATCTAACAGGAAAACAACGCCAGACGAACGGCGCTGGAGCAACAGGGCTATAAGCACTTCGGCAGAAGTAGATTGGCATAATATCGTTTAACCGCGTGGGCAACGCCCCGCGATTGGCAGCGAAGCGCGGCCCGATGGGCACGCGGTTAAACGAAGGAACTTCTGGACTGCTGCTTATCGACAGCATTCACATCGGACTAAAACTCGCCGAGGACTTCTCCGCCATCAATGCTGCCCATACTTCGCCACAAATTCACGTCAAGGTTTTCCGAGATGAACCGGACGGATCCGTCACACAGCACCAACTGAACCCCACCTGTGTGCTGGCTATTGGCAGTCGTTGCAATACGTCCCGGAGGAAACATGCACGAACGACCGTTGGGTGGTAGAATATGGTTGTACTGATTTGTGGAATGGTATTGCTGCAACCACGGACCACCGACATTCGAGTAACCTTGTTTACTCAGGTCAGTCACATCCACTGCGTTGCACTGGTCTGTCGCTTCAACTGCGTTGTTGGGATAAGTTCCTGGCCGAAAAGTGTCGACCTTTGGCGTGGAAATTCCGTTGCTTCCGTCCCCCGTCAACTTCTCGGCCATGGCGGCGGAATTGCTCAAGCCGTCGGTAATGTCGTTGAAGCGAATCTTTCGGTTGTGAAAGACCACACCATTGCAGGGTGGTTGACCCGAAGCGCCAGATGCATACATCACAACGACATTGCCAGCGTTCCAGTAATAATTGTTGCGGCCTCCAATGGTTGCCGGCAGTTTCGTGGGATCCGATGGGCAGCGAAATGCCGGCAATTCAGTGTTCCGAGGTAGTGTGTTGTTGACATGGTTGTACGGAACATTGAAATCCACCAATGCGTACAGGGCAGACTGCTCGATAAACGGCAGCAGGCGGGCATGTGCGGAAACAGGAGTCGATGTGCCGTTCACATCGGCAATAGGGATACACAAATGCACGTCATGGTAGTTGTGCATTGCCAGACCCAGTTGTTTCAGATTGTTCCTGCACTGTGTTCGTCGAGCGGCCTCGCGAGCCTGCTGCACGGCGGGAAGCAGCAAAGCAATCAGGATCGCAATAATAGCGATCACCACAAGCAATTCGATGAGGGTGAAACCTCGGGACTTACGATTCAAACGGATCATTGGAAATACTTTCTGGAAAAAAAGCCTCGAAAACAAACACGAGCAAATCGAACACCCGACGCGATCGCACCGGGAGAATTGAGAATCCGAACCGAACGGTGCGTGAGAGTCTTACTCTGTTTTTTATGTGCACCGTGCGCCCATCATTGTTGCTCGTGTCTCCGACGCGAGTCTTCCCGCCACGGAGTGACGGGCAACTATGGGTTGCGGGCAAAGCCCGCGTTTAGGCGCGATAAGTCGAATTGAGCCAGACCACGGGACATCGGAATGCGGGCATTTAAGCCCACAAACAGGCAAAATTGCGGCTGCATCTGCAAGACTGGCTGCACGAATCGTTCACGTTGCAGTGGGCAACAACGATTTAAGGCAATCGGAAAACGATGCGCAGGCAGCGCAGCCGCGTTGCAGATTTCATCTCACGCAGCAGGCGGGCGGAAGACGGACGAGGGCACAAAGCGGGCTCCTCGTTCAGATTCGGGGATTTCGATCGCCCCCGAACGCGATGTTGAATCAGCAAGTGATTCAAGGATGGTGGCCTGATCGAATCCACGAATCAGATTCGTCGGAGCGACGGGCACCGGAGCCAGCGGAATTGGATTCCCGGAACAGTTTGGCCCGTGACATGGAGGCACGGGCATCCCGGCAGGGGTCTTGCCTGAGGCGTGATTGTCGTTGTGATCATTCATCGAAAACGATGAATCAGTGACCTGTTTGCCATTGCGGTACAGATAGTTGCCACAGGATGCGGATGCCGTTGACGACCAAACCAACGCCACCGAAATCGACACAACCGCCATCAAAACGCGCCGCAGCGACAGGCTCAGACGTCGTGCGTCTGGCTTTGCTTCGGCATGGTTTGCGGCGACAAATGACATGAAAACCTCAGGAAACTGGCCGGACAAGAATACAGACGAAGCGTGCCGTTTGGTCGTGCCGGTACGTAGTATACGCAAACAGATTCTTAGTTTGCGAGTGAAATTCCCACAGAATTTTTCCAGTGCCTCGTCTGTTCGCTTTCAACCGGTTTTGCGATCCCGGCGGGCAAAGTTCAAACAATTGCCGTTTGGGAATCCACTCTGTAGACTCTCGCTCGCCTTGGAATTCGGCTTGAATGGATTCATGGAGCGTTGTCAATGAAGGCAAAAACCGCCGCGACGAATTCGCTGTTTGACGCAAAATCCGAAAAGGACATCACGGACGATGCAGCCCACGTGCGAATGTCGTTCAGTCCGGGTGGGATTCCAATCCGCTTTCGGACGGATCTTTCCGAATTTTCGACGACGAAGAACCTTGCGACTCGCGAACAGCTTCAGCTGCATCTCACGCACACCCGTCTGCAGTTGCTGCGAGGATTTGACGAACTGTTGTGTCTGGAAGGACTCACAGGAGTCGAACATCTGCCCCATCAGATTGAAACGGTCCGCAAAGTGATGCGGCGGTTTCGAGGCCGCGTATTGCTGGCAGACGAAGTCGGTCTCGGTAAAACCATTGAGGCCTGCCTGCTGCTTCGCGAATACCTGCTCCGACGACTGATCAAACGTGTGCTGATTCTGGTCCCGAATCCTCTCGTCAGTCAGTGGCACGAAGAACTTTCTTCCAAGTTTCACCTCGACTTCAGAATCGCACCAAGGACAGCGACGAGCAGCCGTGACGATTTCTGGGCGACACATGATCGTGTGCTGGTTTCCACATCGTTCGCCCGAACCGGTCGCAGACCTCAGGCAATTGCGTCGGCACAGTGGGATCTGGTGATCGTGGATGAGGCCCATCACTGCCGAAACCGTTCGACAAAACTCTGGAAGCTCGTCAACTCGCTGCAACGTCGTCACATGTTTCTGCTCACCGCGACACCCGTGCAGAATAATCTCGTCGAACTGTACAGCCTGCTGACGCTGCTGGAACCAGGTCATCTGAAAACAGAAGCCGACTTTAAGAAGCAATTCGTCACGCGCGGAAATCCCCGAGACCCGCGTAATCGGCATCGACTGCGTGAGCTCCTGGGCGAAGTCATGATTCGAAACACGCGCGGGCTGGTGCAGATCAACCTGCCTCCACGTTATGCCCAGACCATCATTGCCACGCCGAGTGAGGAAGAATCTCAACTGCTCATCGACATTCAGCAGTACCTGCGTGACCAGTTGGCGACCTCAGTGAATGCATCTGCGAATACAGTTGACGCTGAACAGGAGAGTCCCGAAGAGCTGGATGCGTCATCGACAGAATCAGCGGATTCTCCAGACCCCGCCGCGAACGGACCCGCAGCCATCTCCCGCATGCGGCTGCACGCGATTCTGACCGCAATTGGCAGTCATCCGGCAACGGCCGCGGCGACGCTTCAGCCACTTGCAGAGCGAGACGACCGCGCTCGCCAATTGTGCGAACGCGCCGGAAGAATTTTGCGTTCCGCCAAGGACGAAAAGCTGCTGCACCTTTTGAAGGAGAGTCATGACCACAAAGTTCTGGTCTTTGTCGCATCGATTCGCACATTGCACCGGCTGCAGGCGCTGCTCACGGAAGCGGCGATTTCGTTTTCAACATTTTCAGGCGAGCAATCATCGACTGACAAAGATGCGGCCGTCGAACAGCTGAAGTCATCAGTGAATGTGATGCTGTGTACGGAATCTGGTGGGGAAGGACGCAACCTGCAGTGCGCGGACACGCTGATCAATTTTGATCTGCCGTGGAATCCGATGAAAATTGAACAGCGAATCGGACGAATTCACCGCTTCGGGCAGACGCAGGATGTGTTCATTTTCAATCTGTGTACAGCAGGAACGCTGGAGTCCCGAATTCTGAAACTGTTGAACGACAAGATCCGGATGTTTGAACTGGTCGTTGGCGAAGTCGGCTCGATCCTTGGCAACCTTGACGATGGCCAGGAATTTGAATCGCTGGTGCTGCAGCTCTGGCAGAAAGCTCCTGATGATAAGCAGCTGGATGCCGACTTCGAAACGCTGGGCGACACGCTGGTGGCTGCTCAGGAGAAATATCTTGACGCCAAAAATCTGGACGAAGCTTTGTTTGGTGAGGACTACGAATGAGTCGCAGCAGCGTGGAATCGCAGCTTGTGGAATTTGTCACGGCCCTGGTCGAGAATTCCGGCGGTATCATCGACTGGCAGTCTGATGGTTCCCAGGCAACGGCCATTGTCCCGCCAGATCTGGCGGAAAGTCTCGGACAGCACGACGAATCGTTCCTCGTGAAGACTCAGCCCGGCGACGAGGGACTGGTCCTGTCACTGGGAGGAGAATTCGTCGATCTCGCGGCCCGGACGCTGCGCCATTTCGTGCCGGCGATTGGCGCATTTTCGGTCGATGACTTGCCCGTTCGCAAAACGGAATTCGCTGCAGCTGTGGAATCGTCATTCGGCTGGCAGAACGCCCGTGCCAAAGTGCAGGATGGAAGCGTCACGACTGTGCCGTACCATGCCTGGTGGTTTCACGTCACACTGCAGTCGGAAGAAACATGGGAGTCGCTGGGTTCCGTGACGCTGAATGCCCGCTCCGGAGTTGTCGTGCCTTTGAGTGAGCTGCTGAATCTCGGCGATCTCCGACCGACGAAAGATGCTCCGTCTGATGCCAGTACCACGCTTGATCTGGCGCTGCATGTGGCGGAAGCGGAAACGATGCGTCAGGCAACTCCATTTCTGCAGCGCATTGATGCTCGGCGGGAACGCGACCGCAAACGACTTCAGGATTACTACCGCGCACTGCAGCGCGAAAGTTCTACACCCAACAAACGCACAAAAACCGTCCCGACCGAGGAAGAGATTGAATCTCGCCTGAAAGCGGTGAAACTGGAGCTGCAGAGAAAGCTCAGCGAACTGGATGAACGCTACCTGTTCAGTGCCGTACTTCGTCCGATCGTACTGGCAGAATTTCGCATTCCGGCCGTTGCCATCGACGTCGAGATTCAGAGAAAGGCCGAGAAGCGAATCTTCCGAGTCTACTGGAATGCGATGTTGAAAAAGATGGAACCCTTGTCCTGCAGCCGCTGCCTGCGAACATCATTCAACTTCTGGTTCACCAACGACACCGTCGATCCCCTGTGCTCAACCTGCCATGGCTCGTGATGCGGCACATCGCCCATGAATCAGGTGCCTGAGTCCGCGTCCAGTTCATCGCCCACTGGTTTGCTGTCGGGAACTTTGGACAGGACCGCATGGAATTTATCTCGACTGCCGTTCAACGCGCGCTGTTCGAGGTACTCGACGGTTGCCAAAGACGCCAGCTTTTCAGCGACAGCGGTCGCGATGAACTGATTCATCGAAACACCATCCTGCTCAGCATAGGCCACCAGTTGTTTGTGAATCGAATCGGGCAATTGAAGACTCAGTGTTGTACTCATAAGACATCCCCAATGAATCGCAAAAACTGACTGGGACGGATCACTTGCAACCCAAACGTTTCCGCACCCAAAAAATCTCGGTGATTGAAAGTCACGATGTAGTCGCAGCGGGCAGCCACAGCGAGTTCCAGCACCATTTCGTCGTTCGGATCATTCAGGACAGTTGTGTCGATGACAATTTGTGGAACAGCCATGATCACATCTTACGGAATATGACCAAGCTCGTCCTGTGTCAGAAGCCTGCGTTGAGCCCGGCAAATTCGAAGCACACTCACACAATCACCGTCAATGGTGTAGTCCGCACGAAACACAAATGGACGTTTGCCAAACAGAAACTCGCGCAGCTCTCGATGAGACTTGCGGCTCTCTGGTGCCAGTGGACATCGCCCCGGGTCATGTTCGAGAGTCATCAGGGCTGCCTGAAACCGTCCGAGCCAGCGGGCAGCCGCATCAGGTGCATGTTGAGCGGCGTATCGATAGGCCGCGGCAAGGTCTTCGACTGCTGCGGCCTGAAGCCGAACCTCAAACATCACTTTCAGCTCGACACAGAATGACGGCGGCGAACTTCATGGAAAGCGTCTGCCAGAGAAAGTCCATTCTCGCCGGTTTCCAGTGCATCAAGGGCAACTTTGATCGCGGGCCAGTCGTCCAGATCTTCATCAAGCCGTTGCAATGCTGCCTCCAAAACCTCGTCCTCAGTTTGATAACGACCAGTCGAGAGTTGTTTTTCGATCAGAACGCTGACGGAGGCAGGAAACTTGTATTCAGACATGATTCGTCTCACTTTCTGCAGGAATCATAACACTGGCGACGCCATTTTGCACCAGAATTTTCAGAAGCAAGCACTTGTAGCTACGGCTCTCTCTCGCCTGCAGCCGCTGCCTGAGAACATCATTCAACTTCTGGTTCACCAACGACACAGTCGATCCCCTGTGTTCAACTTGCCACGGCCAGAAAGATCGTACAGACAGCACAAATTCCGCCTGATAGAATGATGCAGAAGTCCTGCAACGACGGGCAACGCACTGACATTTGTTGAGGAGTCATTGTCCTTGGAAACATTCCCTTCAAGTGTTGAGAAATTGGGAACGGCTGACGGTGTTGACATGGATGAAATCTATGTCTTGCAGGAACCGTGCCATCCGTGGGGAGATTATGGATCAATTCTGTTCAACGGACTCTTTTCTCGTCCAGTAAGAGTCAATGGAGATGATGGCATTCTTCGGCTGGAGCGCACTGGGCCGTTCGTTCCGCCGATTTCGTTCCCTGGGTCTGGTGCTGTCGTTGTTACAGACTCGATGAAATCGGCGTTGCTTGCAGCTGACTTCCAGGGCATCTCGTTTCAGCCTGTGGAAAAGGTCAAGATCGTGGACTTGCCCTGGCATGAATGGGATTTCAGTGCTCCTGAGCCACCGCAATATCCGTTGGAGGGTGAACCGGAAGGGTATGTGCTGGAAAACGAACACAGTCGGGCGGTTTCAAAGAAAGTTGGCAACCTGTGGGAAGTCGTGCTAATTGATTCGGCAACAGTCGTCAGAATCGAGGGATCAAAGAGGAAAACGACTTTCGCATACGTGCCAGGTACCTGGAACGGGAACGATTTGTTCTCCGTGGATGAGAATTATTACGTTTACTGTTCGCCCCGCGCAAAAGCCTGGTTTGAGCGGTACTTTGCACCATGGACGGCGTTTTCAGGATTTGCTGAAACCAAGGTCGGCGTTTCAAACGACGGCTCAAAACGTCAGAGAGGAAAACGACGCGGCAAGATTTGAGACGGCGCAGAAAGGGACACAGGTCAATTCGCATGATTGAGCTGCCTGCTCTCGTCAAATGGGCAAAACTCGCACGCGCGATTGCGACTCGTCAACCACCACGAGCGCACCAGCGACCAAGTCTGCCGCGTGTTGTTTCAGGGCCGCAACGACAATCGATACCATGTGGTCCGGCAGAACATTCTGGCCTCGAACCTGTATGACGCTCGGCCCTGAAGCATGCGTCAAAGCCAGCATTGTTCCGAAGTCCAGGTCATGTGTGAAGACCACAAAGCCGTTTGATCGAGCCCAGTCCATGATCTCGCGGTCGGTTGCTCGCGGATCACCAACTGCAGTCCAATGTGTTGCCGACCAGCTATGTTTGGCCAACTCGGCAACCCAATCGGGGGACAAGTTCATATCAATCAGAATCTGCATGCTCATGCCGTTGCCAGCGGTACGTCACGTTCCTCCATG
>JAYUVA010000589.1:0-5982 GCA_043754375.1 Candidatus Kuenenia sp.
GCCCTGATTTTGCCTTCGTCCGTGCGGGCGCCTTTGCCGCTGGGGGTGTTGAAGATCAGCTGGATCTCGCCGTTGGCCATCAGGTCGAGCAGATTCGGACGACCTTCCTGAACTTTTCGCACGACGTCCACATCAATGCCGGCTTCCTGGAAGACTCGCGCAGTGCCACTGGTGCAAACCAGTTGATAGCCAAGCTTCCGTAGATGGCGAGCAGGTTCGATCATCCGCTGCTTATGATTGGCCGACATGCTGATGAAAATCTTACCAGTCATCGGCAGACGCGAACCAGCGGCAAGCTGTGCCTTGGCGAACGCCAGCGCGAAGTCGGCGTCGATTCCCATGACTTCGCCGGTCGATCGCATTTCCGGGCCGAGCACGATATCGACACCCATAAAGCGGTTAAACGGAAACACGCTTTCTTTGACCGACGTGTACTTCGGCACAATTTCCTCGGTGAAGCCCTGTGCCTTCAGTGACACCCCGACCATCACCTTGGCCGCAATCTTCGCTAATGAATGACCGATCGCTTTTGACACGAATGGTGACGTACGACTGGCGCGAGGATTGACTTCCAGCACATAAACCGTGCCCTGCGGACTGTCACCATCGACCTTAACTGCGAACTGGATATTCATCAGCCCGCGCACCTGCAACGCGGTCGCAAGGGCGCGCGTGGCAACGCGAATTTCATCGACCACGCTGGCGGGCAGAGAATACGGTGGCAATGCACACGCGGAGTCGCCGGAATGCACACCCGCTTCTTCGATATGTTCCATCACGCCGCCGATGACCGTCGTTTCGCCATCGGAAATCGCATCGACATCCACTTCGATCGCATCTTCCAGAAATTTATCGATCAGGACCGGCTTGTCCGGCGACGCATCGACCGCTTCCGTCATGTAGCGTTCCAGACTCTTCTGGTCGTAGCAGATCTCCATCGCTCGACCGCCCAGCACGTAACTCGGCCGAACCAGCACCGGATAACCAATACGATTCGCGGCTGCCCGCGCGCCTTCGATGTTGGTGGCGATGCCGTTCGGCGGCTGATGCAGGCCGAGCTTCTCCAGAATCTTCTGAAAACGACTGCGGTCTTCTGCTGCGTCGATCATGTCCGGACTGGTGCCGATGATAGTGACGCCCGCAGCCTCCAGACCTCGCGCAAGATTCAACGGCGTCTGGCCGCCGAACTGCACGATCACACCGTCCGGCTGCATCCGATCGCAGATATTCAGCACGTCCTCGATCGTCAATGGCTCAAAGAACAGATAGTCAGATGTGTCGTAGTCGGTCGAAACTGTTTCCGGGTTCGAATTGACCATGATGCTTTCGATACCCAGTTCTTTCAGCGCGAACGCTGCGTGGCAGCAACAGTAGTCGAATTCGATACCCTGACCGATGCGGTTCGGTCCGCCGCCCAGAATCAAAATGCGTTTTTTGCCTGGCTCTTTTGCCGGTGTTTCATCTTCCATTTCATATGTGGAATAATAATACGGCGTATAAGCCTCGAACTCCGCCGCGCACGTATCGACCTGCTTGAACGTGGCAACGATGTTCAGATCCTTGCGCCGCTGGCGGACTTCCATCTGAGAACAGTCCCACCAGAACGCCAGTTGTGCGTCTGAGAACCCGTCCTCCTTGGCGCGACGGATCAGTTCCGGCGATGCATCCTCAAGCCGACTGATCAGGCGGATCTCATCTTCCAGTCTGACGAGCTGCTCAAGATTGCGGAGGAACCACGGATCGATATCGGTGGTCTCATGAATATGCTCAACCGACATCCCGAACTTCAATGCGTACCGCAGATAGAAGATGCGATCCGCGTTCGGGATCGCGAGCTTGCTCTGAATCTCTTCCCGTGTCGGCTGTTTGTCGGTTCCCCACAAATCCTTCTTGCCGCCGCCGAGACCAAAGTGGCCGATCTCAAGACCGCGCAGCGCTTTTTGCAGCGATTCACGAAACGTGCGACCGATGGCCATCGTTTCGCCGACAGACTTCATCTGGATGGTCAACGTCGGATCGGCTTCCGGGAACTTTTCAAACGTCCAGCGAGGAATCTTGGTGACGACGTAGTCAATCGTCGGTTCGAAACACGCCAGCGTTTCGCGGGTAATGTCGTTCGGGATTTCATCCAGTCGATAACCCACGGCCAACTTGGCGGCAATCTTGGCAATCGGAAAACCAGTCGCCTTCGACGCCAGCGCAGAAGAACGACTGACGCGCGGATTCATTTCGATCACGGTCATGCGACCCGTGTCCGGATGAATGGCAAACTGCACATTTGAACCGCCTGTTTCGACGCCAATGGCACGCATGATTTTAATTGTGGCGTCGCGCATCCGCTGATACTCTTTGTCGGACAGCGTCTGAGCCGGAGCAACGGTGATCGAATCGCCCGTGTGGACGCCCATCGGATCAAAGTTCTCAATCGCGCAGATAATGACAACGTTGTCAGCATTATCGCGCATCACTTCCATCTCGTACTCTTTCCAGCCAATAATGGATTCTTCGAGCAGCACTTCTTTGATGGGCGAAAGTGCGATCCCGCGACGGACCATGTCTTCGAACTCTTCGATGTTGTATGCAATCCCGCCGCCGGTGCCGCCCAGCGTGAAACTGGCTCGAATAATGATCGGCAGTCCGATGTCCTTTACTGCTTCACGTGCTTCGTCGATATTGTGAACCGTGAAACTCCGGGGAACGTCAAGTCCGATTTCAAGCATGATCTTCTTGAATGTGTCGCGTTCTTCCGCCCGCTTGATGACCTCTTCTTTAGCGCCAATCATTTCGACGCCGTACTTCGCGAGTACGCCGTGTTTGACGAGTTCCATCGCTGTGTTGAGACCAGTCTGACCACCAAGCGTCGGCAACAGCGCGTCAGGGCGCTCCTGTTTGATGATTTCTTCGACGTACTGCCAGGTGATTGGTTCAATATACGTCCGATCGGCGGTATTCGGATCGGTCATAATGGTCGCCGGGTTGGAATTCACCAGCACCACTTCGTAGCCCTCTTCCCGCAGGGCTTTGCAGGCCTGAGTTCCCGAATAGTCGAACTCACATGCCTGGCCGATCACAATCGGGCCGGAACCAATGATCAGAATCTTCTTGAGGTCGTTACGACGTGGCACTTTGCAGTGGTCCTTCCAGTAGCGAGATCACGATGAGAATCGGTATCCGCAAGAAAACGCCTGATTGTCACGGCCTGCGCGTACCACTTTCGCAGACTGGTTCGGAGAATTCCGAAAGACAGCAAAGCAGATGGCGACCGGGCCGGTGGCGTCAAAACGCGCAAAATTTGGAGCAGGTTACCAGGATTTTCGCATGGTTCAAGAACCGCAGCAACCAATGTCCGAAACCTCCGGAGATCGGTACGCCAGACGGCTCGTTGACACGGTAAGATGTGCTGGATAGCCTATAAAATCTCAACCAATCCTTTCCGTTGTCATCAGGACGACGTACTTCCTGCCTTGAACTGAGATTCTGACATGCCCTTTTGGTGCGTTCCAGCACTTTTAATGCTTCCATTGCTGGCCAGTTTCGCGGTCGCCGATGAGATTCCCGATTTTTCTGCGGAACATGTCGCTGCATTCGAAGCGGAAGTGGCAGGCATCCTGGAGGCCAATTGCCTGAAATGTCATTCCGGTGCCGAGCCCAAGGGTGGACTCGATCTGACTCGGCGGGCCGCAATCCTGACGGGTGGCGAATCCGGAACGGCTGTCGATCTTGCCAATCCTGCCGAGAGTTTGCTCGTCAAGGCGATCAATTACGACGGATACGAAATGCCGCCGACCGGTCAAATGTCGCCAAAGCAGATTGAATCCCTCACGATCTGGGTGAAAAACGGCCTCGCGTGGCCAAAAGATCAGCAGGCCCTGCACTTTGAAGCCCCGCGTGAACCGCCTCGTGTGAATGAACAAACCAAACAGCATTGGTCGTTTCGGCCAGTGAGAAAGCCGCAGGCTCCCGAAGTTGCTGGTGACTGGGTGATGAGCGATCTCGATCGCTTCATCCAGAAACAATTGCAGGATCACGGACTGACCCCGAATGCACAGGCCGGACCTCGTGAACTGGTACGCCGAGCATATTACGATCTGACTGGCCTGCCTCCGGAACCAGAAGTTGTTGAAGCGTTCGCCGCCGACCGGTCACCGCAGGCATGGGCCGCATTGATTGATCAGCTGCTTGAATCGCCACATTACGGAGAGCAATGGGGCCGCCACTGGCTCGACCTGGTTCGCTTTGCAGAAACCAACAGCTACGAACGCGATGGAGTCAAGCCATTTGTCTGGCGCTATCGCGACTATGTGATTCAATCATTCAACAGCGATAAGCCGTACGATCAGTTTCTGACTGAACAACTGGCGGGCGACGAACTGCTTCACAGGACTCCGGATTCAATCGTTGCGACGGGCTACTATCGCCTGGGACGCTGGGACGACGAACCGGCCGACCCGGAACTGGCCTACTATGACGACCTGGATGACATCGTGACCACAACAGGTCAGACAATGCTTGGGCTGTCGATCAATTGTGCGCGATGTCACGACCACAAGATTGACCCGATTCCACAGACCGACTACTACAGCATGATCGCGTTTTTTCGCGGCGTGAAACGCTACGGAAACCGTTCTCATGAATCGGTGCTGGAAGCCTCGGTCACTGAAATTCCGCAGCCGGAAGAAAGTTCGCTGCACGATGCCGCAGTTGCTCAGTTTGAACGCGAGCTGAAAAACGTCGAGCGCGATCTTGCCAACATTGAAGAGAAAGCCAAGGCGGATTTTTCAGGCGTTGATAACGACGAATTCGCATTCGAGGCCAATCGCGTCCGTCTGATTGAAAAACGCGAAGGCGGACTGTTGACGGACAAAGAAGTCAATCGCTACCGAAACCTCACGAATCGTCGCGACAAGTTGAGAGAAAACCGACCGACCGGAATGGCTCAGGCGTTGTGCGTCAAAGAAGACGTCGCCGGGATGAAGCCCACCTTTCTTCTGATGCGAGGGAATCCGCAGTCGCCGGGCGACGAAGTTCAGCCTTCGTTTCCGTCAGTGCTGTCTCCGCCGGAACCTGAGATTCTTCCGATGGCCGAAGGAGCAGTTTCCAGTGGGCGGCGTACAGCATTGGCGAAGTGGATGACCAATCCTGCCAATCCACTCACGGCCCGAGTAATGGTGAATCGGCTGTGGCAGTATCACTTTGGTCGCGGCATTGTACGTACGTCGAGCGATTTTGGCTTCCAGGGCAGCAGGCCGACTCATCCGGAACTTCTCGATTGGCTGGCAGCAAAGTTCGTGGAAGACGGGTGGTCCATCAAATCGATGCACCGCCTCATCATGAATTCAGCGACGTATCAGATGAGTTCCACCGGTCGCGAGGACGCACTGGCAAAGGACGCGACGAACGAACATTTCTGGCGATTCGATATGCGACGGCTTTCGGCAGAAGAAGTTCGGGATTCCATTCTCTGGGCCAACGGGACTCTGAACGCAGACCGCATGTACGGCCCTTCGATCTACACGAAGATCCCGGCGGAAGTCAAAGCCGGGCAGTCTCAGCCGGGCTCTGGCTGGGGCGATTCATCTCCGGAAGACGAGGCCCGTCGCAGCGTCTACGTTCATGTAAAACGATCGCTGCTCGATCCGATTCTGGAGAGCTTCGATATGGCGGACACTGATCAAACCTGTCCTGTTCGCTTTGCGACAACGCAGCCGACACAGGCGTTGGGACTGCTCAACAGTGAGTTTATCCTTGCCGAGGCATCCGTGTGTGCAGATATGCTGCAGGAAGCACACCCTGAAAAGCTCGACGCCCAGATCCGCATGGCGTTACAGCGCGTCACACAACGACCGCCGACAGATGCAGAGGTCGCTCGTGGACTGCAGTTGATCAGCGCATTGCAGAGCGAACAGAACATGACTGCTGAACAGGCTCGGAAATATTTCTGCCTTGTGGCGCTGAATCTGAATGAGTTTATTTATCTGGATT
>JAYUVA010000590.1:0-2822 GCA_043754375.1 Candidatus Kuenenia sp.
GCGAACGCGAAGACACTCTCACGCAAACAGGTGGAAGGATACAACACGGGCGGGTTCATCCGGCCGATTGATATTTATGCACCGGATGAAATTGCCACAATTCGGCAGTACTTCGACAGGCTACTCGAAAAGGCGATTGCTTCCGGTGGAAACAGTTACTCCATCAGCACAGCACACATGAAGTACGGCGGTGTCTACGACATCCTGACGAACACACGGATAATCGATTGCGTTGCCGATCTGCTGGGCGAAGACGTCGTCGCCTGGGGATCACATTTCTTCTGCAAGATGCCCGGCGATGGTCGCGCGGTCGCGTGGCATCAGGATGCCAGCTACTGGCCATTGACGCCGTCGCATGCAGTCACAGTCTGGCTGGCAATCGACGACGCAGACCTCGACAATGGCTGCATGAAATTCATCGCCGGCTCGCATCACTCAGGCCATTTGACATATCGCAAGAGCAGCCCGGAAGAACATAACGTGCTGGATCAGACCGTGCCAGATGCTGAATCCTACGGCGAAATCGTCATCGATGATCTCCTGGCCGGTCAGGTATCGATTCACAATGACCTGCTGCTGCATGGCTCGGACGCCAATGTGTCCACTCGCCGCCGCTGCGGTCTGACACTGCGGTATGCGGCCGCTCATGTCAGAGCGGGAATGCAGTGGAACGAAAAAGGCATCGTAATTCGAGGGACTGACCCGACGAATCACTGGGCGAATCCGCCGCGCCCGACGGTTGAGTAGTCCAGGTTCCCGGAGTTAAACCATTCCGGATGTAGGACCTGTATCGATCCGGAATGTGCTTGACGCCGTGGTTTTCGACGTATTAGCATGAGTTGCCGGATTTGGCAGGATGCGATGAGTCTGCTCGTCAGGTAGACTGACCATGCTTTGGCGTTTCCCGGAAATTGAATCGCTTTGCCTTGCCGCCGCCGCGCGGTTATGGCGAAGATGACAGCCGGTTTTCGCCGATTTCCAGATACGGTGTTTTGTTGAATCGAATTCGCAGCTCGTGTTCGCGGATCGAAAAAGTTCCTGAGATTCCGCCGGAGTCATTTCGATGAGCAGGCTTGGGATTGTGTGCGGTACGCTTGTCATTATCGGGCTGCTCGTGGAATTCTGGCTGGTCGCAAAGCTGGGATATCGCCGTGGCGAGGTCGCCGACAAGCTGCGCGAAGCAACGATGAAGAGCGAGAAGGCGGTTGTGGAATTTGACAAGGCCGCCGCCGAATTGAAGACAGCGGAAGTCAACCTCGGCGCACTAAAGCTGGGTTGGGGATACGAATTTCAGTTTGCTGCAGCGAATCCGGCTCCCGTGCAGAATCAGGGAGGAAAGCTTTTTGTGACCGGGCTGGGAGCAGCCACAAAAGGACTGGAAAACAGACCACCCCTGCATATCTTTGCCGACAACGGCCAGGGAAAAGTCGTCTACACGGGCGAATTTCTGCTGGGGACGGACCCGAATGAATTGGGTGCGCAAACCTGTGTGCTGTACCCGACATGGAATGTATCGCCGGAAGAAATCAATTCGTGGAACTTCAACAACGGCGTTCGCATTCGCACTCAGATTCCACCGGGTGGCCGCGCTGAAATTGACAGCTTGAATCAGACGATCCAGCGTTCGGTCGAGCAGCTGACGCAGCTCAACACTCGCACAGAAGATCAGAAACTCCTGAAGGTCGATGCAGACAAGGCACTCCAGTCACGCCGCAATGAACTGCTGGGTGATGCGGAAGGTGCCGACGTGGCCGAACGACCAGAGTTCAAGGTGGGACTTGTCCGGGCGATTGAGGATACGGAAGAAGAACGAAACGCCATACAGGTCGCGGTCGATTCAATTCGTCGCAATATCCAGCGGACTGTTGCCAATCGGTCGAAGCTTGTCGATCGCGTCAAGGAAATGGCCGCCAACGCTTCAAAGCCCGTGACAAAAGTCTCAACGGCAACTCCGTAAGTCCACTGAAGTGATGCTTCGTGCGGCCATAGGTGCCCGTCACTCCGAGGCTGTGAAGACTCGCGACGGAGACACGAGCAACAATGATGAGTCCGGCGAGCGGAGCGGCGTGAGCCCTCCAGTACCTCGTCTTTGTACCGGCAAGCTGACGCATGCCGATCGCCAATTCTCTCAATCATGACCGCGTGAAGAAGTAGCCGATCTGCTTCAAATCATCGCCGTCTTACGCTTCACCAACTGCAACGGCACACCCCACGGATCACGCAGCATCGCGAACGTATCACCAGGCGGCAGTTCATGCACATCCGCCACGATCGTCGCGCCAGCACCCGTCAGCCGTCTGACGTCGGCCGCCACATCGGATGACACAAATGCCAGATGCAGTGCTGGCGGTTCGACACTCGGAAAATCGAGCTTCGCCGCACCAGTGTTGCCATAGATTTCCAACATGACCGTGCCGCTTTCGTCCGCAATGAAATGTGCAAACGGCGAATCCATCATGCGTCGCTTGACTGTGAAACCGAGGTGCTCCACATACCAGCGAGCCATGTTCAATGGGTCAGCGACGTTCAACGCAAGATGCTCGATTTTCATGATATGGATAAGCCTGTTTGTAGTTGGACTGTTTGACTTTCTGGTCAACGACCTCATCCCGCCCGGGGACTGTCATTTCTCAGTGATTACATCGCGTGCCGCGATGCTGGTATTCTTTTGTGCTTCCCAGTTCTTCAGCCCTCTGTCGAGGAAAGTGATAAAGTCTGCTCCTCCAGAACCGTCCAAGCCTGCGAAACTCGACAAAAGTTCTTTACCATTGGCGGAAACGATTGCATAAAGCGGGAGAGCGGAGCTGTTCAAAAGAGCATCC
>JAYUVA010000591.1:0-4048 GCA_043754375.1 Candidatus Kuenenia sp.
AAGAGAATCAGCACTACAGTCACCAGCGCGCAACCCAGCAGCAGCGATTGGCTTAAGTTCCCAATGGCGCGGTCAATGAACGCTGCCTGGCGAAACAAAAGTGGATGAAGTGTGGCATCCGGCGGGATGGTCGCTTTGAGTTCATCAAGGGCCGACTGCACAGACGCTGTGACCGTCAAGGTATTGAAATCGGGTTGTTTGTGAACGACGAGCATCACACCGGGCAGGCCATTGATGGTGGAACTCCCAACGCGGTCGGCGGCACCAATCCGCACGTCCGCCACATGTCCCAGCGGCAGGCTCACACCGTCTCTGAATGCTACCGGGACAGCGGCCAAATCATCCGGGTTTTCGATGCGCGTCCGTTGCCGGATTGGCAATCGCTGATTCTTAGTTTCGATGAATCCCGCTCCACCAAAGCCAGTTGCCTGCCGACTCGCGGTCAGCACGTCATCGAGTGTCACACCGTACTCGTGTAACTGAAGCGGTGAGACCAGTACCTGATATTGCTTCACCTCTCCGCCAAAGACCTCGACGTGCGCGACTCCAGGCACGGCCTGCAATCGCCGTCGAATTGTCCAGTCTGCGAGAGTCCGCAACGATTGGGGCGAAGTCTCGCCTTCAGACGTCAGACCAATCATGACCAATCGACTGGTAGAAGCAGTGAGCGGCATCAGTCGCGGTGACTCAGCATTATCGGGAAGGAGCGACCGGACTTCGATCAATCGCTCGCTCACGAGCTGGCGCGCCGTCAGCACGTTCGTACCTTCTTCAAAGATTGCCGTGACGACGCACAGGCCGGGAACCGACGATGATCGAAGTGTCTTGAGCCGGCTGACACCGCCCAGGGCACTTTCGACGGGCAGTGCCACCAGTTGCTCGACTTCTTCCGTCGATAACCCTGGTGCCTCGGTTTGCACAACAATTTGCGGCGGGGCAAATTCAGGAAAGACGTCCCATTTGGCCGTGCGCAGGCACACTGCCCCCGCGACCAGCACGGCGACAGCCAGCCCCACAACTACAAATGGAAATCGCAACGAAAACAGGATCAGTGCGCGGATCATTCTTAATCGTCGTCCTCAACGCTAAGTTCCGATTTGGATTCTTCTGCGGCAAGTTGTTCCGCTCCGATTGAGACAACAAAGTCATCGGAATCGAGTCCGCGAAGCACAATAACCGAATCCGCGTGACGTGAACCAAGCTCGATTCGCTGACGCCGGAATTCCGTGCGATCTGCTTCTGCGGCATAACAGCTTGCCTGTCCAAAGCCGTCGTAAAGCACACCCGATGATGGAATGAGCAGCACGGGCTCAGCTGCGGAAGTCGGCAGATCCACAGCAATCGACTGCCCCACTCGCAGCTTCCAGTCGGAATTCGTCAACTTGTAATAGAAATCCACAGTGCGGGTGCCTGACTTCATCGCGGTCGGCACGGTAACCGGATCTGCGGTTGCAATTATCAGTCCACTGCGGTCGTGGGTTTTTGCCGACTGTGATGGATCAATCCTCTGGGCATCTCCATCGAATACCGGGACGCGCAACCAAAGTGTGGACCAGTCGGCGATGGTCCAGAGAGGGTCGCCGCTCTGGACGAATTGTCCGGCGGCACAATGCACATGGAGGATGCGACCGCCATTCGAAACTTCGATGCGGACCGGCTTGACGAGGACGCCGTTTTCGTAGGGCTCCTGAATCAGGAACGGCACCTTGTCCTGCGACTCTTTGTATGCGGCTTTGGAGCGTTCGTAGGCCTCTTTTAACTGGTCCACCCGCACTCCGGTGACGGAATCACGGGCCGCCGACACCAGCTTCAGCTGCGCTTCGGACAGTTCCATCGTCACCAGCGATTGTTGCATCAGGATGTCGTTGTCTTCCTTCGTCTGGACAAGTTGGGACACCTCCTGCGGCGAAAGAAACACATTCAACTGCGCGAGGGTGTCACCGGACGCAACCTCTTGTCCCAATACGGGCCACTTCTGATCCGATTGGATCACGGCAAATCCCGCAACTGGAGCACGAATGATCGTTTCAGAAGCGGGCGGAGCTTCCAGCCAACCAACTGCCGGGATGGTCGCACCAACCGTCTCGCGACGAACCGCTGCCAGGACGATGCCGAGCCGCTTTTGCACGCCTGCATCCAGTTGCAGGATTCCCGGAGTCGCCGTTTCCACGTGGCTCAATGAATCCGTGGGCTCTTCGCCTCGGTGACAACCAATGAAGATAATCAAAGGTGCGAGCAAACAAATGAACGGATTTGTACGCAACGTCATGGGAGTCTGGCCAAACTGGGCGAGGAGGTGGAACGCAGCGGTGCAGTTGTTCTTAAGAGCGGAACAGGAGCGAGCGTTCTCAAAGGAACGGCAAAATGGCGGCAGAGACGCGGTTGCTCTATATCAACCAGACGCTATATCGCGCGCAGAAAGTCTGCGCATACAATGACCGCTCAGAGTTTCTGTTCGACTCAACGTCGCGAAGCACGCAAACGGTGTCGATGAGCGGAAGCAATGCGTGGCTGAAGAATTCAGGCTCACTCAACTCACACACGACCAGAGTTAACGAGGAACCTGATCCAGAACTGATGACGGGATCACCGAACGGTGATCCTGTCGGACTTGAGTCATTGTTCTCGTTGTTGGTTCGAAACGGCCCTCGATCAATGTCATCGTTCGGGCGAACCCCCAGAATCAAGACGTGCCAGGCGTGAGACTGGGTGAGGCTGGAAATCAACGCACCGCGACACTCACCATCCAGATCCGGACACGGAAGTGGCAGATGGAGCGTATGAAAAACGACGATCCATAACATCACGGCACGCACAATTGATCTCCTGGCGGAATGAATTGTAACGGCACTTATCGAGCAGCAGCAAGACGATACCGACGGAATAAGTATAAATCTGCCGCACTGTCGTGATCAAATCCGATTGAATTGTTTTGCGTCGCCGCAAAAGTCACGAGAAGGAATCATCAACTGGGAAATCGGCATTGTGCTGGGAGTCGCGTCGTTTGCTGTTGGTGTCGTCGGTGCAGTTGTCGCCCAACGGATGAGCAACGTCTGGCTGCGACGAATCTTTCTCACGCTGGTCGTTGCCCTCGCCATCAAGACTTTGGTTGTTGATGTGGCGTGGGTGAATCACTGATCAGGCAATGAACATCTATCGTCGAAAAGCGATGTGATCAGAGAATGACTTCTTCTCAGGCAGTCTTGCCGGAGCCAACTTTCATCAGGAGTGCAGCCGCAATGATGGCAGCGAATGCGCCCCAGCCGAACGCCACCATCGGTCCGAATGACTGGTAGAGCCAGCCAAATAGCAAGCTCGACGGAAGGTTTGCGATGCCGAGCACTGTGTGAAACCAGCCGAACGCGGCACCCGCTTCACCCTCAGCAGCAAACCTCGCCACGAGTTTCTTTTCGGCCGGTTCGGTAAGGGCGTAGAACACCGCGTATGCAAGGAACAATGCCCAGACATGCCAGACTTGTGTGGCAAATCCAAAGCCTAAATAAACGGCGGCATACAAACCCCAGCCCAACAGTATCAACATTCGGGGTGACCAACGATCCGCAAGTCGACCGGCGAGTCGGTTGCCGAGACTCTTCGCCATGTGCAGGACGGACCAGAGAATTGGGAGCCACAGTGTTGTGACGCCGAGTTCCCCCGCACGAACAAGCAGAAACGCATCGCTGGAATTGGCCAACGTGAACACCAGCAATGAAATCAAATAGAGACGGAATGCTCCTGTAGGAAACGATTTCAAGTTCTGGCGTGATGCAATGACGGGGCGCTTCGTTTCCCGAAGCCCCCAGACCTGCAGTCCAATGACGATCAGTCCCGGAATTAGTGTCAGTAACATCAGCGGCCGGAGACCGTCTGGCACGAACCAGAGAAAGGCGGCTGCCAAAAGTGGGCCAATTGCTGCACCAAGGTGATCCATCGCGCGGTGAAATCCGAATGCATATCCGCGTTGGGATTCAACCGTCGATTCTGTGATGAGTGCATCGCGGGGAGCGGTGCGCAGACCCTTGCCAATGCGATCCAGCAGTCGAATGCC
>JAYUVA010000592.1:0-3388 GCA_043754375.1 Candidatus Kuenenia sp.
TTTTATGCCAACGGGGAAGTGTTTCAGACTACAAAAGAATTGGTTCCAGGGTTTCTGGACGATAACGGGGTATTTGTTGAACTGGAGTTGCAAGCGAACTTAAATACTTATGGGGGCAAATCACCGAGATAAAGTGATTATCAGTCTTTTTATCTCGGTGTCGATTGAAGTTTATCAGGGGGAAGAGTCTACTACAAGTGTTGGGTTTTTACCCAACGATAAAAATTAAAAACCCGGTGAAGAAAGTGCAGATCCGTGAAAGTGAGGTGACAAGTGAGTCTGGCGACGTTCAGAAGCAAGTTGCATCTTGCGCAATACGGGGAGAAGGATCAAGTCTGGTTCCCAAAATGGCTGGCCAGATATGCCACAGGAAAGCCGCTCACGGCGGGCTTACTGCCTGTCACTGAGGCCCTGGTGATTGAGTTCTCAAGGTCTCTCATGAAGGCAGGAACGCCCGCGTGGCAGCGGCTGCAGGGTGTTCGCGCGGTGGAGGCGTATCGGGATCTCGTGCTGAATGTTTCCGAACCCGACCTGACGCAGATGAAACAGATTCTCGGACGCCTCGCAGCGGCGGAGAAGGATTCCGGTGCGGCTGCGGGAAGTCCGGAGATCGCGGACCAGCAACGGCTGATCGGCGTGATTGATCCAACGGAACCGCAGATCCTGCAGTTGATGAGGAAGGAGCTGCGTCTGCGTCACCTGGCTCTCGAAACAGAGCGAGCATACATCGGCTGGATCGTGCGATTTATTCGTCATTGCGGGTCGGCCGAACTGCAGGCGTTTGGCGAAGGCGAGATCAAGAGTTTTCTAACAGAACTCGCAGTGGAAGGCAATGTGACTGCCGGGACTCAGGATCAGGCGAAGTGCGCGCTTCTGTTTCTGTACCAGCAGGTTTTGTCCCGGGAACTGGCGTTTCTGGATGTGACTCGGGCAAACAAAGCCGCACGCCTTCCGGTGGTGTTGAGTCGTGAAGAGATCGCGAGAATACTTCCGGAGTTCACCGATTTGAGACGGCTGATGTTTCTGGTGATGTACGGGGCCGGGCTGCGGCACAAGGAGTGTCGCACGCTGCGCGTGAAAGATGTGTGCTTCGATGAAGGGCATATCGTGGTCCGCAATGGCAAGGGTGACAAGGACCGGATTACCGTTCTGCCGCAATGCTGTCGCCAGCAACTGATCGAGCAGATCGAGCGCATCAGGCGTCTGCACAAGCGCGACCTGGAATCGGGGTTTGGCAAGGTCTATCTGCCACATGCGCTGGAAAGAAAGTACCCCAATGAAAGTCGCGAGTTTGGCTGGCAGTGGGTCTTTCCGTCTCAGCGTCTGTCTGTGGACCCTCGCAGCGGTGAATTGCGACGGCATCATGTGGGTGAAGACTATTTCGCGGACTTCTTCAAGGTGGTGATTGATCGCGTTGGCCTGACTAAAAATGCGGTTCCTCATTCGCTGCGTCACAGCTTTGCAACTCACTTGCTTGAGGCCGGTTCGGACATCAGGACGGTGCAGGACCTTCTGGGCCATAAGGATGTTCAGACAACGATGATCTATACGCACGTCATGAATAAACCGGGACTGGCAGTACGAAGTCCGGCGGATGCGAGGTAAAGTGGCGAGTGGCGAGGAGGGATTTGGTGGTTGGCAGGAAAATGAGCAGGTGCGGCAATAGCTCACCGAAAGACTTTTCGTGATTCTCAACTAAATTGTATTTGATGGCAACCCAATCGTGGACCCTTCGCATTCTGTGTGTGCCGATCGAATTGTCGTGATGACTCGCTTTCCGGAATCGGGACGGACCAAGACGCGACTTATCCCGGCCCTCAGTCCTGATCGTGCGGCGGCACTGCATCGGTGTTTGATCGTTCGGACACTGGATGTTGTCTGTCATTGGGCTGAAGCGCATCGCTGTGACGTTGAAGTGCGATACGCGGGCGGCGATGAAACGCTATTCCGCGCTCAGTTTGGCTTGCACGCCCGCTATTCGCCGCAGTCGGACGGGGCGCTTGGCGAACGGATGAATTCGGCAGTCACCGTGGCATTCTCCGAGGGTGTAAAACGCATCGTGGTGATCGGAACCGACTGCCCCGGCCTCAGTGCATTGCATCTGACGCAGGCGTTCGAGCGACTGACCCATAGCGTTGTGGTGATCGGGCCGGCAACGGACGGCGGTTACTACCTGCTGGGAATGCGACGTCATCTTCCGACGCTGTTTGACCGTATCGTATGGGGCACGGAGACCGTTCTTCGACAGACGCTGGAACGAGCGACCGAAGCCGGTGTCACTGTGGGGCAACTTCCACTTCTCTCTGACGTCGATTACGCTGAAGATCTCGTTCAATGTCGCCGCGTTGAAGATCGATTTTCCGAAGTGCTGCCGAGTATCGTGGCAGGCCGGATCTCGATTATTATCCCGACACTGAACGAAACTGCCCGCATCACAGCAACGCTGGAACACATCCATAATCTGGCGAACGTCGAAGTCATCGTGGCAGACGGCGGCAGCCATGATCAAACTGTGGAATTCGCTCAGGCGGCGGGAGCAACGGTTGTGCACTGCAGTCAGGGCCGAGGGAAGCAGCTCAACGCCGGAGCGGCACTGGCCAGCGGCGAAGTTCTATTGTTCCTGCATGCAGATACCTGGTTGCCGGATGATTTTGTTGATCACGTCTGGCAGACACTTCGCGAAGGGAACACCGGAGGAGCCTTCAAGCTGCACATTGGAGCCAGCGGCTGGATGCTCAGGCTGATTGAATTCGGTGCCAACCTGCGTTCGCGCTGGCTGCAGTTGCCCTACGGAGATCAGGCGATCTTTATGAAAGCATCAGACTTCTTCCGACTGAATGGATTTCAAAACTGGCCGTTGATGGAAGATTACGACTTCTGCTGCCGCCTTCGGAAAACTGGCAGGATTGCCTTGGCACCTGCGTCCGTGACCACGTCGGCTCGCCGCTGGCAAACACTGGGTGTGTTGAAAACAACGCTGACAAATCTGGCGTGCGTCGTGGCGTTTCGGTTTGGTGTTTCGCCGGTCACACTGGCGAGATGGTATCGGCGTTCATCGGTCCGATCGGCCAGATCCGTCGGATGAACTGCCGTTGGCAGCGTAGTAACGGCCAAAGCGATTTTGAATGAAATCTTCAAACACAATGTCTTCCTGTCGCACAAATCCCCGATTCGGCAGTTTCCCCTGAGCGTGCAGATCTACGGCAGCACAAATGCCGGCAGCGGTCGTGATCTGAATGGCGCTCCAGTGCCGTCCGAAGACGTCCTGATGGTAAATCTTCCGCGCATCCGTGATCTGCATGAATTGTCCATTTCTCATGCCGGACACGTTCACAAAGGTAATGACGACGTCTTGATATGTCACCGGGATGGCGGCCTCAAGGATTTC
>JAYUVA010000593.1:0-8087 GCA_043754375.1 Candidatus Kuenenia sp.
GAAAAATAGTTGACATCGGACGTCGCAGAAGTGCTGAGCCCCGCCGCGATGAACGTATCGTTCAGATCTGCCACAGCCTTTCGCGTTTTTGCATACGCAACGAGGCCATCATTCGAAAGCGTGGCAGGTTCATCCTGTTGTGCATTCAGCATCGACGGTACAGTAGAACCCAGATGACCGCAGACGAAGCCAGCGGCAAACACGGCTAGTCCGCTTAAAACGACAGCAGCGCGACGCATGGTCAGTAATCTCCGAACAGAAGTGCGTGTGGAACATTGACCAAAATAGGGGACACGCGAAGTTGCCGCAAGTGCCCATGAGGGTTCCGCTCAGATTCTGTGCCCATTTTTTTATCCGATTCGAAGGTGTTCTTCGGCAATATGAGCCTGTCGTTACCCACATCTTTGATGTGTGCGTTGAGGAAAGGTCGCCTATTTCCGGGCAACTTGCCCAGGTGAATGTTTAACCCGAGCCAACGGCGAGGTGCCGGGTTGATGGAATCCTCGCCGTTGGCTCGGGTTAAACGAAAAAGGACCGATTCTTCAAGGAAAATGTGGATAACGACAAGGCCCTATGAGCCTCGACACCGCAAGATCGGCGGAGCGGGAGTTGATCCTGCTCCACCGGTCGCCATCGGGCACTACGCGGCACGTCGATCCTGGCGCTGAGCCTGATCCTGCAGTTTCTGAAGTGGCAGCGTTCGATTCCGAGCGACATCCATTTGCTTCTGTTGACGTCCTGCAGGTCCAAAATGAAAACTCAGCCTAGCGATCATGCCGCACACTGCCAGTGCCCCAAAGCAGCAAATGACTGCCATCTGATCGTCTGAAAACATGCCTGACGCATCCATCTGAGATTCCTTGTTGGAAAAAATCGCTGACTCACTCAGTTCGGTTGCCGTTTCCCTGCGTTCAGCCGCTCAAAGCTGTCCCGACGGTATCAAACCGGCAATTCCTGCACATACAGGTATTCGACACAGGACCGCACGCGGCTGCAGACAGCGTTTCCGCAGGCGGCATTCTTCTCAGAGCCGAACAGCGGCCTCAGCAGATTTTCCGCATCGGAAGTATGGGTAAACCCGAGAATCCGTTCGGGGCTGGTAAACATTGCTGGTCGAAACTGTTTTTGAACTTTGTTTCAGACACAACTCCTGTCACTGCTGTGACGATGACACCGATTGTCGGATGCCCCACTGGGCAGTCGAGTGAGAGATTCCTCAACCGCATCTCGAAACGTGTCGATCAATCAGGATTCAAATCAGGGTGGAGGCATGAACGTCACAAACTGCAATCCGCCAGTGACAGGCAAAATCGCTGTCGCAGCGTGCCTGCTGATCGCCATCGCGATGGTCACAATCCCGGGCTGCACGGATCAAAAGCAGCAGGCTGACAGCCTTGTACGTACGGCGATTGAGCACAGCGAAGCCGATCGCTATGCTGATGCTGTGCAGCTGTCAGGCAGGGCAATCGCGCTGAATCCAGGGCTTGCCGAAGCGTTCTATCTGCGAGGAACATGTTTTACCGAATTACATCAACCGCAAAAGGCTGTCGAAGATCTCTCCGCCGCAACGCGTTTAAAGCCCGGTTGGGCCGAAGCCTGGTGCGCCCTGGGCATCGCGCAGATCACGTCCGGCGAAACCGCGCTCGGGGTGGCGTCGCTGACAAAAGCACTTCAGCTGAATTCAAAGATGCTGCCAGCATGGGAAGCCCGGGCTCGAGGATACCGAGACCTGCATCGCACGGATGCTGAACTCCGCGACATCGAGGAACTGCTGCAGCTTGATGCTACAAACACCGCGGCATTGTTGCGGCGCGGCACGCTGCTTTCCGAATCGAATCCAGCACAGGCAATGGAAGATCTCAGCAATGTCATCAGTCGCGAACGCAACAACGCAAAAGCGTGGATGCAACGTGGCCTGTGTCACATCCGCAGCGGCGACACGGACCGTGCGCTCGCGGACCTGAACATTGCCTGTCGGCTGGGAGCAACTGACTATCATCCGTGGCTGGAGCGCGGTCGCATTCTTCGCACCCTGAAGCGTTCGGAGGATGCCATCAGCGACCTGTCAAATGCGACCGCACTGGCACCCAACGAATTCATGGCACGCCTGGAACTTGGACGCGCCTACCTCGACAGTTCGAACCTTGACGCTGCGGTTGCCAATCTGCTGGAAGCCGAACGGCTCTCGCCCCATGACGGTGATCTCCGCATCGCATTGGCTCAGACAGATCTTGCGCGAGGCCGCAAGGCTGCGGGTCTGGAACGCCTGCGCAGTCTGCTGGCCGACGAAAGTTCGCTCTCGCCGTCACTCACTGCCGCAACCCGGATCAGTCTGGCAGAACTGCTGCTGGAATCGAACAACACCGATGAGGCCATGTTACACGTCGATGAAGTACTTGCGGCGGAACCTGCGCACGCCGACGCGCTGCGGATCCGGGCTACTCTGCTGGCGAAGTTGAATCGTCGGGAAGAAGCCATTGAAGGCTATGCGCGACTCATCTCATCCGGCGCTGCTCTGACACCTGAAGCGCTGGCACAATCCTTTCTGGACCGCGGCCGGTTGCATCTGGAGGGCAACGCCTGGTCCGCCGCCACGGAAGATCTCTCGAAGTATCTTGAAGTCTATCCCGATGATGTCGATACGCTGACTCTGCGAGCCCGTGCTTTTCTGGCACAGAATGACGCCGGCAAAGCGATCATTGATCTGACGCTGGTGCTGCTGAAGACGCCTGACGACGCTGTTTTATACACGCTTCGTGCCGAGGCATTCGAACAATTTAATGAGCCGGCAGCAGCATTGGCTGATCTCCAGAAGGCGGCGAGCCTGCAGCCGGACAATCCGGCCGTGCATCAAAAAGTGGCGGAACGACTTTTTCAGGACCGTCAGTTCGCAAAGTCAGCATTGACCCTCGATGCGCTGGCTGCCTCAAATGCAGGGTCGTTGTCGCCAGAACAGCGACTTCTTCGTGGACGAGCACGCCTTGCCGACGGCAACCTGAACGGTGCATACGAGGATGCCAGTGCGCTTGCCGCAGAGGAATCAACTTCATCAGGTGCTGAGATGTCAGAGGAAGTCACTCTGCTGCAGTCAATGATTGCCCTGCGACGTCACGATGATCTCGAAGCACTGAGGCTGATCAAGCACGTTCAGGAAGAAACATTGACTCCGGATGCACTGTTGTTATACGGGCAGACGCTTGCACGGCAGAACCAGCCGGACGAAGCGATCCGCATCTTTTCAAACCTGTTGAAGTCTGATCCGTCAGATCCTGCACCGTTGCTTGCGCGTGCGACTGTGCTCAACGACACCGCTGACTGGCAGGCTGCGTCCGATGATGCAGGTGCGGTGCTGCGCAGCATGCCGGATGATCCACGGGCATTGCACATCAAGGGCAACAGTCTGTTCCAGAATGACCGATTCCGCGAAGCCCTGGAGACGCTGGAACACCCGGCTCTATTAAGTCGCGATACAAATGATTTGCGCTGGATGCGGATTCAGTGCTGTGACGAGCTCGGGTTGACGTATCGGGAATTGGAAGAACTGAATGCCCTGCTGGGAATTGCGCCAACACACGAAGCTGCTCGTCGGTTGCGGGCGGAACTGTTGGAAAGACTGGGGCACCTCGATGACGCAGTTTCAGACCTGAGTGCATTACTACAGCAGAATCCCGCGAATCTGACTGCATTGACAGATCGGGCGAAGCTGAATCAACGCCGTGGAAACGCGGCTGCGGCAGTTGTTGATTTCACAAAGGCCATCGAATTGTCCCCGGAGGACGCTGGACTCTACTACCGGCGCGGGATTGCCCGCCATCAGGTCGGCCAGAGCGATGATGCTCGTCAGGATCTTGACAAAGCGATTGAACTGGATTCATACCTTGCCGATGCCTGGTATGTGATCGGCAATATTGAAGCCGGTCGCGGTCAGTCTGAAGTGGCGTTGGCCGCGTACGCAAAGGCCGTTGAGATCAAACCGGAGCACGCTGCGGCGTGGTACAATCGTGGCAACCTGCTGTTCAGTCAGTCAAAGCTGCACCAGGCTGTCGACTGCTGGACGATCGCGATCACATTGCAACCGGAACTTTTTCGAGCCTACAACAATCGCGCGGCTGCCTATGATCGCATGGATCAGGACACAGCTGCTGTGGCCGACTACGAAAAAACGCTCCAGCTGAATCCTGGCTTTGTGCGTGCATGGGACAATCTGGCATGGCTGCTCGCAACCAGCGACAACAAGAAAGTCCGCGATCCGGAACGAGCCGTCAAATTTGCCACACATGCGTGCGATTTGTCCGAGTTCAAAGATTGGAACTGCCTCAACACGCTCGCCACCTGCTGTGCAGAAAATCAGGAATTTGACGCCGCCGTGAAATGGGCCAAACAAGCACGCGCTATCGCTCCCGAAGTCGATCGCACGGAACTCGACCAGCTTGTGGCTGCCTATGAAGCCCGATTGAAGGCCAAACGCATTGCCGGAAAGCCTGGCGGAAGTGTTCGCTGACTATTTTGCCTTCAGATCCAGGCACACCATCCATTTTTCGCTGCGCAGGAACAGTTTGCCGCCGGAAAGGACGGGAGCGGCCCACGAAGGATAGTTGATTTCATTAAGTGAAAACCGTCCATGCTCGACGAACTTATCCTTGTCGACGTCCACGACAGAAATTGTGCCCCGTTCGCCAAGAACGATGAATCGCGAACCGACCTGGATCAGCGATCCGCGTCCAAAATACGGATAAGGAATCTCTTTGCCGGTGTTGGCATCAATGATATGGCCCGTCGTACGGTCGCGGCTTAAATTGCCCAAATCGCCTTCGTAGCCGGTTGTCTGCCACTGCAACGCACCTGTCTCTGCATTGATACAGCGAAGTTCGCCTTCATTTTCGTGCCGTCCGCTGAATCCATAAATGCAGCCATCAACATAAACCGGCGTCGACCAGTGTGCCAGCATGTTCGTCCGATCTCGCCAGACTTCTGTGTATCGTTTTCCACCTTTGTCAATTTCCAGCACCGCCGATCCCAATTGATAGGCCACTGAAACAAAGACGCGGTTGCCAATCACCAGTGGTCGGGCTGCGTTGACAGATTCATGCACTTTCGGGCGAAACCAGTAGTGGAAATTCTCAGCGCCAGTGCCAGGGTTGAGTGACACAAGGCCCTGTCGCATCAGACACAGCAGATGCTTCTCCCCATGAATCTCCGCAACGAGCGGTGACGAATAGCTGACCACCATCTCATCATCGGTCCATTCATGTTTTTTTCCTTTCTGATCCGTTTCGACGCCATCCCATGTGTCCTTTCCCACGGACTGCCACAGGATATCGCCTGTCTTAACGTCGAAGGCGACGACTCCGGAATTCGGCTGACCACCGACGAGTACGATGAGTCGATTATCGTCGAGAATGGGCGAACATCCGACTCCAAAAAAAGCTTCCGGAAGCGTGAATTCTTTTCGAAGGTCTTTTTTCCACAGTAACTGACCGTCAGTCATCGACACGCAGGCCAACATGCCCTCGGCACCCAATGTCAAGCAACGGTCCTTCGTCAGCACGGGCGAACAGCGAGGTCCGTTGTTGTAGCCATAGGGATCTTCGTACGTCGTCGGGTAAGCATACGCCCAGATTTCCTTTCCCGTTTCCACGTGGCGACACGACACGATTTCACGATTCTCTTCGCGATGATGAATCACCACGCGATCGCCCAGCACCGACGGCGCACTATAGCCGGCGCCGATCGCTTCCTTCCAGATCACCGGAGGTGTCCTGTCGGTCCAGTCCAGCGTCAAATGGACTTCGCCAGAGACGCCGGTATGCCGGGGGCCAAGGAACCACGGCCAGTCTTCTGCCATCACCGTCACAGACGACGATGCCAGCCCGAGTATGAAACTCAGGATCTGAAGTGCGAACTTGTTCACGCGGAAACTCCGATTAACGAATGGTCACGAAATCATTGTGATTGATCAGCGCGTGAATGAGCATTGTCCGGGCCCTGGACGTCGCGATATCTGGGTCAGGTTCGGCGGCGAGGCTACGGAATTCCTGCATCGCGGCGACTGAAGCGATGACTTCCTGTTCATGTGCGTCAACTGAGAGCACTTTTTGAAAACCAGCTCTTACGAATGCTTCATCAATGTCAGTCCCCGGCATTGCAGAAACCTGCGCGGCAATCTTCCTTGCCAGCTCGCTGGCCAATTCGCTGTTTTCCAACGCCAGCGCCTGTTGAGGCACAATACTGTCCGCGCGGCGATAACACTCCAACACGCTGGCATCGTCGAACATCGACAGGAATTTCTGATGCTCATTGTGTGAATGCACATAGTACAAACTGCGCCGCCGCGACGCATCGTCGTTCGCCGGAATCGATGGACCACCGAGCGTATGATCCAGCTCACCCGCGAGATGCAGCAGACCATCCCGCACAAGCTGTGCCTCCATGCGAATGGGATTAGTTCGCCAGTAAAAGCGATTGTCACGATCCTTACTGAAATTCACTTCAGCGGCGCCGGACTGAGTGGATGACATGCGGTAAGTGTTGGAGGTCACGATCAGATGATGGATGTGCTTCATGCTCCAACCGCTTTCCATGAGTTCGACGGCCAGCCAGTCGAGCAGTTCCGGATGCGTCGGTGGAATTCCCTTGCGGCCGAAATCAAATACCGTCGGGACCAGCGGCGTTCCGAAATGCCTGGCCCAGATATGGTTCACCGCCACACGCGCAGTCAGCGGATTGTCGCGATGTGTCATCCATTTTGCCAATGCCGTGCGACGTCCTGTACTGGTTTTTGGGAACGGTTTGCTGCGAGACTCTTCCGTCTCGAGGTTGGATTCCAGCGTCTTCAGCGAACCCTTGAGTGATGTATAGGAATCTCCCGGCATGTCGCTGGCAGCGCGAGCTGTATCCAGGGACTGCCGTGACTCTGCAAGCTTCGTTTCCGCTTCGGCACGTTTCTCTTCAGTCGCCTGCAGGAAATTAAGTTCCGCCCTGAATACGCTTTCAGCCGCTGTGGCAGCGGCAACAATCCGTTCGGCGTTCACCGCAGCTGCGAAAAGACTTTGGGACTCGGGAGCATCGGGATTCTCGACGATCGCTCGATCTGCCGCAGAACGTGCCCGGATTGACCCTGGGTCCGCTTGCAGTTTTTCCAGTGCGGACTCAGCGATCTTCACAACCAGTGCCGCCTGATCGACAGGCAACATCTTGTTGTCGCTTTTTCCCGCCGCAGGCTCAAGAAGTTTCAAGGACTCCGGCAATGATGTCAGCGTGAAGGAAAGAAACGTGGCCTGTGCATCGAATGTGATCAGGTCGAGCGGACCTGTTCGGCGCGCGACGGGCAATCGATACGCGACCGATTGCATGCCATCGACTGCCACATTGATCAACGTATCGCGAACACGAATCGTCAGTTCGTGTGGCGTATTCAGAGCGATCATGCGACTTTCCGCAGCCTCAGGCGGATACGCCTGCCTGCCGTCCTGCAGAAATGAAACCTGGGATTTCGGACCACTTGCATAGGAACTCAGGTAAGTCATCACTTCCTGAGTATTGCCATCGACATCAAATGCAATCCCGACGGATTTCCAGACGTCGCCGCCGGTCGGTACATACTTCAACAGGGCCTGAAAATCCCGTGGCGGCATCTCCATCAGCCGCAGCGTCGCCCGAGTGGAACCGGTCTGCGACTGCAGAAGTTTGCCACCGGCATAATTCCATTGTCCACTTCGCTGTTCCCAGAGTTCAGGACGTGCGCCTGAAAAATCGTCAGAAACAATGACTGTTGCCGAATCTGAAGTTTCATTGGCTACGGCTTCGGCCGTCGCAATTCTCGCCGTTTCCTGCGCTGCCGTCAGTTTCTCATTAGCGGCGATCAGCGCCACGCGAGCTTCTTCAATCTGACGCGCTGCAGCCTTGAGGTGAGCGTCAATCACAGCCTGCCGCAACCCGGGATTCCAGGCTTCTGCGGGTAACACCACTGGTTCGATCGAGAAATCACCACACGCCAGGAACTTTGGAATCGCCGGGTGCATGACGTGCGCTGTGTCCGGATTGCGATCATCACCGCGAATGTGCAGGTATGTCGGAGTGTCGAGATT
>JAYUVA010000594.1:0-3438 GCA_043754375.1 Candidatus Kuenenia sp.
TCAGCCAGCGCCTCCAGCACCGGCCGCTCGCATTGACGGGACTGGCCCCGGTTGGAAGCCGCTCGGCAAGGACGATTTCGTGAACGTCAACTGCGATGAAAACACCTGGTCGTTTCCCGACGGTGAAATTCATTGCACCGGCAGTCCGGTCGGTGTTATGCGGACAAACACTGAACTCACCAATTTTGAACTGGTCGTCGAATGGCGGCATTTGAAGTCTGCCGGCAATTCGGGCGTATTTCTGTGGGCGAGTGAAGAATCACTTTCCGCTTTGAAACGCAACGGGCTGCCTGCCGGAATTGAGGTTCAGGTTCTGGATCATGGGTACACGGAAAACTATCGCAAACAGACCGGCAAGGAGCCGGATTGGTTTACGACGAACGGCGATGTGTTTCCAACCGGCAAAGCCGACATGACACCGTTTCCGCCTGTGGCCCCCGGCGGCAAACGCAGTTTCCCGAGCAAGAACCTGAGTCACGGAGTCGGCGAATGGAATCACTACTACGTGCGTGCAATTAACGGCGAAGTCAGGCTCTGGGTGAACGGCGAAGAAGTTTCCGGAGGCAGAGACTGCAAGCCCGCGAGCGGTTTTCTATGCCTGGAATCCGAAGGATCACCGATCGAATTTCGCGGGCTGCGAATTCGCGAACTGCCGTAGAGTTCTGTCAATCGTGTATTGATGTGTGCCACTGGCTCTGCCAGTGCTTCCTGCCAATGGGGAACACTGGCAAAGCCAGTGGCACACAACCCATCACTGAAAGCGTGACAGAGCAGTAGTATGCATGCCGCGTCGAGTTGATACAATGTGATGTCCAGGACATTTTGAGTCACATTTGCATCTGACGGACCGACGATCATGGCTGAAAAAGCTCCCGATGTCATCACGCCCGGGGCGGTTTCTACACGACCTTTTGCGCATCTGCACTGTCACACACATTACAGTCTGCTCGACGGCGTCAATCGCATTCCGGAGCTGGTGAAGCACGTCAAAGCGAGCGGCATGAATTCGGTGGCGATCACTGATCACGGCAACCTGTACGGTGCAATTGAGTTCTACAACGGCTGCAAAAAGGGCGGTGTCAAGCCGATTCTTGGATACGAAGCCTACGTCGCACCTGGCCGGCGGTCTGATCGAAGTGCCAGTCGCCAGAAGGAAGCATCGTCGCATCTGACGCTGCTGGCGATGAATCGTAAGGGATTTGATAACCTCATTCGGCTGTCATCCACGGCCTACCTGGAGGGCTTTTACTACAAGCCTCGTATTGACCGTGAAATTCTGGAAGAGTGCAACGAAGGCATCATCTGCCTGTCGGGATGTGCGTCATCGGAGCTGTCCCGTCTGCTGCTGGCTGAGAACAACGACGATGCAAAGCAGCTGGTGGAATGGTACGCGCGGGTGTTCGGTGATCGCTTCTACATGGAGATCCAGAACGCGGGCTTTCAGATCCAGAAGGACTGCATGGAACTGACCGTGGACCTTGCCAACCGCGTGGGACTGCCGCTGGTCGCAACGAACGACGCGCATTATCTTCACAAGTCCGATGCCAAAATTCAGGACGTCATGCTGTGTGTTAATACGCGGACGACGCGCGATGATGAAAAACGCATGAAGATGGAGCATGACGGATTGTTCGTTTGCACTCCGGATGAGATGTACGCCTGTTTTCCGGGGCTCGATCATGCGGTGGCCCGGTCGCAGGAAATTGCCGATCGAGTCGACATTCAACTGGGCGATCGCAAGTTGTATCCCGTGTTTCGCCCGCCGAATCAGCAGACGGACACCGAATACCTCAAAGATCTCTGTCATCAGCGAATGCACGAACGGTACGGTGATGAACTCACCGAACGCCACTGGAAGCGGCTGGAATATGAATTGAGCGTGATCAATTCGAAGGGCTACGCCAGTTACTTCCTGATCGTGTGGGACTTCGTGGAATTCGCGCGCCGCAACGGGATTCCGTGCGGAGCCAGAGGTTCCGCCTGCGGTGCCATTGTGGCGTATCTGCTGCGACTCGGCGACGTTTGTCCGTTGAAATACGACCTGCTGTTTGAACGATTCCTTGACCCCAGTCGCACAGAACCGCCGGATATCGACATCGATTTTTGTCGCGATCGACGGCAGATGGTGATCGACTATACCAAACAGAAATACGGCGAACGCAACGTCGCTCAGATCGGCACGTTCGGCACGTTAAAGGCTAAGAACGCCATCCGCGACGTCGGTCGCGCGCTCAACGTGCCGCTGCAGCGTGTCAGCGAGCTGGCGAAGATGATTCCCGACACACTGAATATTAAGCTTGAAACCGCACTGACGGAAAGCGCGGATCTGAAAGCGGCGTACGACACTGATCCCGTCGCGCGGGAAGTGCTGACGTTTGCGATCGCTGTGGAAGGTCTGGCGCGCAGTGCGGGAACTCACGCGGCCGGCGTCGTGATTGCCGACGTGCCACTCGATACCGTTCTGCCACTGCAGACGATCACGGGCAAGGAAGACATCATTACGCAGTGGGACGGTCCGACGGTGGAAAAAGTCGGCCTGCTGAAGATGGACTTTCTGGGTCTGCGAAATCTCACAATTCTTGACAAGGCTGTCAACAACGTCACACGCACGCATCCTGATTTCGATTTTGAGTACGTCAAGACGCATCTGGATGACAAAGAGACATTCGCTCTGCTGCAGCGTGGGGAAACAAAGGGCGTGTTCCAGTTGGAATCCGGCGGGATGCGGGACCTGCTGACAAAGATGAAGCCCGACTGCTTCGCTGATATCATTGCGACGTCTGCGCTGTATCGTCCCGGCCCGCTGGAAGGCGGGATGGTGATGGAATATGTGGATGTGAAGCACGGCCGCAAGCCGCCACGTAAAGTGCATCCGGTTGTCGATGAAGTCCTGGCTGAGACCTACGGTGTGATGGTCTATCAGGAACAGGTCATGCGAATTCTGAATCGCGTGGGCAATATCGAACTGTCGAAGTCGTACAAATGCATTAAGGCGATCAGCAAGAAGAGTCAGGAGATTATCTCCAGTTTCCATGAGGAGTACATTGCGGGCGCGGTGTCGAACGGAATTTCCGAGCAGGTGGCGCAGGAACTGTGGAATCTGATCGTGGCGTTCGCGGGTTACGGATTCAACAAGTCGCACTCCACGGCGTACGGTCTGATAGCGTATGAAACAGCGTACCTGAAGGCTCATTACCCCGTCGAGTTCATGGCCGCGCTGCTCAGCTGTGAAATGGAAAGTACAGAACGCATCAGTGAACATGTCGATGACGCGCGGCGCATGAAAATTGAGGTGCTGGGGCCGAACATCAATCAGTCGGATGTCGATTTCAGCGTGTTGGGCAATAAGATTACGTTCGGCCTTGCGGCGCTGAAAGGCGTGGGTCAGAACGTCGTACAGGCAATTGTGAATGAACGGACGGCGCATGGTCCGTTCAA
>JAYUVA010000595.1:0-13487 GCA_043754375.1 Candidatus Kuenenia sp.
CCCCGTATTGTTTGCCAGCGCCGAAGGTTTTTCAAATGGTTGGGCCAATATCGCTGACAATCGGACGCAATTAGCGGAAGAATCCTGGCAGAAGACCTGTTATACTTGAGGTCGTCCGGCGATGTGACCGGATTCAACACCGTTTAGATTGGGATGTTCCTGGAAATGTCCGCCGATTCAGTATTTCAGATCCGCGTTCGTCATATCGATCATGTGACGCTGGTGGTGCGTGATGTGGACGCCAGTCGTCAGTTTTATGTGGGATTGCTGGGGATGACAGAGGTTCCTCGCCCGGCGTTCAGTTTTAACGGAGCGTGGTTTCAGGCCGGAGCAACTCTGATTCATCTGATCGCTGAACATGATGGCAGTGGCCCGGCGGGATATCCGGTGGAAGTGCTGGTCAAGTCCAGTCGCAATCATCACTTCGCGTTTGAAGTCGATGATGCATATGCGGCTGCTACGGCGCTCAAGGCACTGGGTATTCCCTTGATTGACGACGCCAAGCTCAGACCCGATGGTGCCGTGCAGGTCTTTCTGGCAGACCCCGATCAACATGTCGTCGAATTATGTTCGTCCCCTCGACGCTGAAAAGAGTAGTTCTATGTCAAAAGAGTATATCATCACCATGACCGCCGGGAATCGCACAGGCATTTTGTCTGCGGTCACGAAGGCGATGGCCGAACTTGGGGCGGATCTGCGTGAAGCCAGTCAGACCGTTGTTCGCGGATATTTCACGATGATCTTTTCGGCTGAATTTCCGGACACGATGGATGAAAAGGTAATCCGCGCTCATTTGCAGGATGCCGGTCGTCCGTTCGGCATTGAAATCAGTCTTCGAGATCCGTCGATTCATTTGTCCGCGTACAATGCAGCGACAGCAGAAACAAAGCCATATCGTTTGAGACTGGGTGGCCGGAATCAGCCAGGCGCGCTGCGGAAACTCAGTCAGGTCATGTCACTGCACAGCATCGACATCACCGGCATGCACGCGCTGCGAATCGCAGAAGGCACGGGCTTCGAAATGGTACTGCGACTGGCCGTGCCTTCCACATGCAGCGTAGATAGTCTGCTGGATGACCTGAACACGGCCGGTCATGCCTTCGAAATGACGGCCGACATTTCGGAATTCATTCAGTAGATGACCGATCCTGAACCGCCCATCGCTGAAATGATCATCATGGGGACCGGCACCAGTGTCGGAGTTCCTGTAGCTGGTTGTCAGTGCGCGGTGTGTCGTTCGCAGAATCCCAAGAACCACAGGACTCGTACGGGCGTACTGATTCGTGGACCGCTGGGAGAATTCATCATTGATGCCGGTCCTGAACTGCGATTGCAACTGATTCGCGAAGACGCACGACTCATTCAGGCTGCCGTGTTCACTCATGCGCATGCCGACCATATTCTTGGACTTGATGACTTGAGGATCTTTGGATACCAGATGAATGCCGCCGTGCCGTTGTACTGCGAAGAGCCGGTCGAAGCACAGATTCGGCAGGTGTTTTCGTATGCCTTTACGGACCCCGCCGCGCATTCGCACCAGTTTGCTGCTCCAAGACTGCGATTCGAACGCATTGCTCCTGGCGAAATTTTCACGGTGCTTGGTATCGAAATCGTGCCGATTCGGCTGAAACATGGTGACCTGCCAGTGCTGGGCTTTCGTATCGGTAACGCCGCCTTTCTGACGGATATGTCCACGATCCACGCTGAGGCAAAAGAACTGCTTCATGGCCTGGACACTCTGGTCATCGACGCGCTGCGGAAGGAACCTCATCCAACACATCTGCATGTCGATGCGGCCGTGCGAATCATCCATCAACTTCGGCCACGGCAGGCATATTTGACGCATATGTCGCACGATCTGGAATACGAGGCCCTGCGAAATGAACTTCCGGACGGCATCGAACCCGCGTATGACGGATTGAAGATCGCAATTCGATAGCTGGCGCATCGGATCTTCGGTGCGCCGGATATTTGCATTCTCCTGTCAGGCTTCAGGTGATTTCAGCTTCTCCACAAACGCCTTGTGGCTCGCATCAGCGATGCCGAGGTTCAGCACCTCCAGCGCGCGCCGAAGATCGCCTCGCATGACGGCAGCGGGATCAAGCCACAAACCAGGCAAAACGGTGCTCCGAAGAATCCCGTCGTCGCCAACGGGTAACTTCTCGAAACGACCGTTGATTAAAACGAACCAATCCATCGCTCGATCTTCGGTGCGCCAGACAAGGTACTCGCGGACACCATTTCGCTGATAGACATTTAGCTTATCGTGCAGATCGTAACTCACGCTGCTGGCCGCAACTTCGACAACCAACTCCGGTGCTCCAACCAAATAACCGTCTTCCATCCTTGTCTGGCCGCTCGCTTGCTCGGTGATTCGCAGGTACCCGTCCGGTTGAGGCGCGTTATCGAGATCGAGATTCAGAGTGGAGTTATCGCCGCCAACAATCCCGGGGGTCATAGCACGGTAAACGCCAAGCCAGGTGATGAAGTCGAAATGGGGTTCACCGTGGCGCGAAGCGGAAACTGGAGAAGGCATGTAAACCCGACCTTCGATGAGTTCAGCGTGATGCAGGTTTGGCATCGCATGATAGCGACACAGGAATTCGGCCTGCGTCAGGCGATCACCGTTTCGAAGCAACGGGATCGGGGCCGCAATTAATTCAGGCGTCTGCGTCCGGATGTCAGTAGCCATCCCACCGCTCCTGCGATTGTTCAGTAAAGGAATTCGAAGGCGTCGCATTTCAATTCTATCACTTGCCAGGACTGTGGGCGAGGCAGAAGTCTATCTTGCCTGAACCGCGTCACCTTTTTGGATTTTCTGGACGTCCTCTTTGGGTTCAATCAGGCCGACGCTTTGATTCTCTCGATTGAGGACAACGCGAACCTGAGCGATGCGTTTTCCTTCTCGCAAAACATCAACAAGTTGCTGCGGCTCGATTCCGTCTTTCGTGCCGAGCGACAATTGAAGCAAACCGCTCTCGGCTTTCGTGACAACGATCTTTCCAAAGACATTCGGGCCTGCTGCAAGTTCCTTTTTGGGAGCGGTCTGTGGCGTGGGACTCAACACGTCGTTGAGTGATCCGTGCTTCACAACATTACCGCTTTCGTCGATCTTGATACAGTATGGATACATCGACACCGGATACCCCAGCGGATGCTCTGCTTCAGAATCTGCCACGATCGTCGAATACGTCATTTTGGAATCGACGATGCCCCTGCGAATTTCTTCCTCGGACGTACCTTTAGGATGCACGCCTATCACGATGTCCTTCTTCGCGAGTTCGTTCAGCAATGGAATGTCGTTCTTGCACGGACCACACCATGTGGCCCAGAAATGCAGCAGATACGCCTTTCCTTTAAGATCCGGACGCATGCCGATCCACCGTTCGATCGGCAATTCCGGTGCTGGCTTGTTGAGCATCTGATTCAGAGGACGTCGAAGCTCGGCCAGCAAAACTTCTGATTCAGCGAATTTCAACATCCGTTCGCTTACCAGCATCTCAATCTCATCGATCGTCCGATCCTTGCGGTACTCGTAATCGACAGCCACAGCAAATCGCTGATCCTGAATCTTTTCGCCTTCTTTTGGCAACAATGGCGTCCAGTACGCTTTCAGGTCGGTGCGATCGATTGCGACTTCGGTCACCGTCGTTTCTGAATTGATGTAGCTGTAATACTGTTCGTTCTGTTTGTTGTGATGCCATTGCGAGGTTCGCACACGGAATGGATACCATTGCTGAGGCGCGATTTCACGATAATCGCTGAAAACGTACAGGCACATTGGGATCGCGGAATCAAAGAAATATTCAGCCCAGGCAAGATTCAACTGATCCTGCTTCTCATTTGGTAGCCTACCGGGACCATCATTAAACAACATCCTATATTCATCGCGTGATTTCACATCGTGTCCAACAATCTTTGTGACGATGGGTTGGAGATAAAAAGGGGCGAAAAACCCCTGATGGGTATAGACTAAAACGCCGCGCAGACGTCCTGTGCGAGCACTCACCCACATTCGCTCGCTCCGTCCCGCCGATTCCAGTACGCGACAGACTTCGTCCCCAAATGTCTCTGCAGGCAGCTCCCGGTACGTTGCCGAATCGGGCGAAACAGACGACGTTGCGATCGTATGATGCACACCTCTTCCCCACCAGTAACTCTGGTGAGAAACGCTCAATTGTGCGGGAACAAAGTGCAGTGAGTCGGCAAACGCTCCCATCCCATTGCGGGCGATGTGCATGAGCGAGTCTGGTTTACCATAGACCCCTCGTTCCCAGGCAAGCTGTGCATCGCCGTATTTACAGACCTCACTCAACAACTGTTGGTCTGTGGAGCCTCGGTAAATACCAAAGAACTCGCCTGGTGACCACGCCATTGTCGTTTCACCATCATCGGCGTCGGTCTTTGACTCAGAATCTCTCTCTAACGCTTCCTTCAACCGATTGACTGTCCGGATCGGCTCACGCTGCATCGACGGGATATCACCGTACGTCGTTTTCCACTCCGTCCAGAAAGTCGGGTGATTCCTTGCGATGTCCATGTCTCGATGCACTTTTCTCCCGAACGCGGTAGCTTCGTTCACGATCGGCTCCAATTGCCTTGGCACCGGAACGTCTACAAATCTCGTAATATTGACCAATTCAATCCCGAGCTTAGCCAAACCATCGCGAACGTCTGCAAAGCTTTCGCCGTCAATGTTCGCGTTGTCAAGCTGAATGCGTTTTAGTTGAGTCAACTGCTGAAGGGACTCGGACGTTTTTCTGGACCCGCAATTACGCAGCGTCAATTGCCGCAGAGATTTCGCATTCTTCAATTCGACAAGGTCCGTGTAGGCGGTGTCATCAAGGGTAAGCTCCTCCAGGTGCTTGAACACGGCAATCACCGGGATGTGCTGCGTAGCGCCACGATCTTTCAGAAGCGAAAGACTCTTGAGCTTCGGGCAGGCTTGCAGATGCTGCAAACCGGGGGCTTCGATCGGCGTTCCTGTCAGTTCCAGTTTTTCGAGCGACTGCATGTTGCCGACGTGTTGAAAACCATCGTCCGTCAGGTATTCCTCATCGATCAACGCCAGATCCACGATGGACGAATTTGCCAGCGTCTTCAATCCGTCGCTGGTGAGTCCCGTGCCTTTGAACGTGACATTTCGCAACCCGGGAATCGTCAAAGCGTTTGACAGAACCATGTCAGCCATTCCCGATCGCAGCGGAAAATCTTCCACATGCAGAGTTTGCAGGTTTTTCAATTCCGCGAACTCGCTGCCGAAATGTGCGCCGGGGCGTCGAATGGTCAGCGCCTGCAAGTTCGGCATCTTTTTCAATTGTGCAATCCAATCCGCAGCGAGGTCACCCGTGATCGTGAACTCTGTTTGTGCGTTGTCAGTCGCGTCAGCCGTCGCGCGACTATCCGAAGTCAACGCAATCGCAGGCGTCGCGATTGCCAGTGACACTGTAACAACACTGGCAACGAGCAGAGTCGTCAACGACGCGCGGCGCGACAGCGGACGGCGATCGACGTCCTCCTGCATCAACCGAGACACCCGCGACTGCAGATTCGTATGTGTAGCCATCGCAGACACTGCGGCTGGAATGCGATATCGCTTGTTTATCGCTGCGGCAATTTCAACCAGATGATCCGCGTATCCGACTGGATCTTCACCAGACAGCAGAACGGAATCGTCGCTGGCCAGTTCGCGTTCCAGTCGCATCCGACTGGCCGCGTGCCACACCAGTGGATTGAACCAGAATATAACGGTCGCGATTCCTGCGACGGACTGAGCGAACACGTCCGCGCGGCCGATGTGCATCATTTCATGCAGCAACACGATGTGCAGGCGATTGCGAGACCACTTGCCATAACCGGTGGGCAGCACAATGCATGGTCGCAGGATTCCAACAACGACCGGAACCTGTAACGCTTCGCTACAGAACAAACCTGGTACTGCAATGCCGTGCTGCGTTGCGATCGATCGCAGCATGACGATTGCGCGCTCGTCGGTGACTGCAATCGATCTGTGCAGCGTTCTCTTCAGAAACAAGCGTTCCAGCCCGCTGCGCATTACCAACATCGTTGAGACAACAACCCACGCGAATACCGGCACGGCTGCCAATGGAATCGCGGGCAGTGACAATGCGTCCGATTTGACGGGCGTGTTCGAATCTGCGACGACCGTTGGCGCATCTGCCGAATTCGTCTGCGGGTCTTCGTTGAAAGCTGGCATCGGCGTCTGTGTGACGTCGAATGTTCTGAACTGATCATGTGCAAATGGCGGCGGTTCCGTGAAACCCGCGCCAGCTTCATCGATCACCAACGGTGAGATCACTGGTTCCATATTCCGGGCAGCAGTCTCGCTCGCCGAAGCAGACTGCTGAGCGGCGATCTTTAACTGCGGGCTCACACTCGCGCTCAGGACAATGATTGCAGGCAGCACAGCGACTCCGCCAAGCCCCAGCCACAACACGCGATGCCGCAGCGCCGCTGAATGTTTTCGCAGCCGCCAGACAGTGAACCAGGTCACAAACATAATGACAAAACTGGCGATGCAACACCGCAGCGCTGACGACTGCCAATCTACCGTCGCAGTAATGAGAGACTCCATGAATCTTTGACTGTTCATGCCTGATCTCCTGAGCGATTCTGCTGACGACGGGCCTCGACTATGCGTTTGATATCTTTCAACTCGGCATCTGATAGCTCATCGCCGGAAACATCGAGCAACGCGGCAACGGCATCGGACGTCCGCCCGCCAAAAAAAGTTTTGAGTAGATTCGACAAGGCCGTCTGGCTGGCCACTTCTGCCGCCACGGCCGGTCGATAGAGAAATCGCTTCCCTGCGCGTCGAAAAAGCAGCACACGCTTTTCCGCGAGGACGCCCAGCATCGCTCGAATCGTGGAATAGCTCGGCGGATCAGGCAGTTCGGCCAGCACTTCACCGACCGACGCTTCTCCCAAACGATAGACAGCTTCCACAATCTGCCGTTCCCGATGCCCCAATGCCGCAGTCTTCTTTGCCATGTTCCACCTGTCAATCAAAGTGCTACTATAGCCGCATGTGCTACTATAGCCGCATATGCGTAGATTGTGCAAGTCAATTGCGAAGGCATGGCTGGCCATCTGTACGTCATTCACGAAGGACGCCGTGACCTGAAAGATCATCCGTCGATTTTTGTATTCGATCCTGAAGGTAAGTTTGTTCGCGCGTTTGGATGTCAGTTTCAGGGCGGTGGTCATGGAATTGAAGTGCGTGAGGAGGGCAGCGAAGAGTTTCTGTACGTCGCGGCCTATCAACAGGTGAAAGCGTTCGCCAGGATGACGCTGACGGGAGAAACCGTCTGGTCACAAAAAGCACCAATGGAATCCGGCTTGTACGCTCCGGGTGAAAACATATCGACGGAACCGACATGGACCCGTCAGGGATTTCTTCCAACCAACTTTGCGTTCCTTGACGACGGAGGCTTTCTGCTGGCCGACGGTTACGGCACGTTCCATATTCATCGTTTCGACAAAGACGCGAAATGGGTGAGCAGTTTTGGCGGAGCCGGGGATGGTGAAGGAAAGTTCAATACTGCACATGGTTTGTGGATTGATAAGCGTGCTGGCCGCGAACCGTCCATCGTTGTGACTGATCGGGCTCATGATACGCTGCAAATTTTCACGATGGACGGCGTCTATAAAGAAACGCTCACCGGCTTTGGTCTGCCTGCAAACGTTGATACGTGGCAAAACCTGATGCTCGTCCCTGAACTCAAAGCCTGTGTGACGCTTCTGGACGAAAAGAATCAGGTCGTCGCCCGACTGGGCCTCGCCGTGGACCGGTTGAATGAGATCAAAGATCTGCGAACCCAGCCGGACAAATGGGTGGATGGTCAGTTTGTCCATCCCCATGATGCCTGCTTCGCACCCAACGGCGACATCTACGTCGCCGAATGGGTTGGGACCGGGCGTGTGACGAAACTGGAACGTGTGTAAAAGGGCGGCCTCGCCCTTCCAGGAAACATCAGGAATGGCAGAATGATCGTATGTAGGATGGACCTTCATGTCCGTCGCATGGCCATGAAACACTGTCGATGCGAAGTATATTGCGATTTGGCAGCCGTTCGATATTGCGCCGGAGCTTTGCCAATTTCTCGGACATGAATGTCCAAGCTACAGGAATCGCAGTATCGACAGAATGTCATCAGGCGTATTCCACATTTCAACCCATCGGTCTGAGGCGAGGGGCGGAGCCACTATGTCTCATTGGAATCTTTAACCTCGTCGTCTGAATCAGCAGACTCTTCAACTGCGTCTTCGTCTGCCTCGTCGCCAGTGATCGGCTGCTTCACCATAATCCAGACCATCATCGAAGACAATTCCCAGCAGTCATGGACATGCCACCAGGGCAATTCAGGGGCTTCGGTATGTTCCGGTGTTCGTAGGATGAGGATCGCGTCCCGCGTGGAAATGGTATCCCGAGCCAGGCGTTTCAGGCTGGCAGCGAGCGGTTTCCCAGGCGCAAGTTCGTCGGCGTGTCGATACGGTGGATCAAAGAAGATGACGTTGTATGGCATGCAGTCTTCGCCGCCGTGAGGCCGAAATGAAGTGCGGCGCACATCGGTTCGCCAGCAGATCGTGCGTGCATCCGGTGCGATGGTTTTCACGTTGGTCACCAGCAGTTGATGAATGTCTGCATCAGCTTCAAAGAATACGCACGAGTGGGCTCCGCGACTGAGCGATTCAATTCCCATCGTTCCGACGCCGGAAAACACGTCGGCCACGCGCGCATCGGGGATGAAGTCCTGCAGGCGATCAAACACGATCTGGCGAACACGATCGGTGTAAGGCCGCGTAGAATCATCGGCAGGCGTTTTCAAAATTCGGCGGCGATATTGACCGGAGATAACTCGAAGGGACATCGGCGATACTGTGAATCAAAAAAAAGGGAATCCATCACGCGGCGTGACTCGACAATCGAGTCAGTGTCGCCTGTGAAAAATGGTCACGATACAACTCGTTCGGACGTCAGCGAGTTGGAACGGTTCACATGATACCACGACGATCAATTGCGGAACGACCGGGAGGGCTTTCAATTCCTCACTCGGTCGGTTTCTGAACGTTCGAAAATCGCATTTCGCGGCTCGTGGCGACGGAACAGGATGTCAATTCCCTGCTGAAACCGGCATCGGAGGTCCCAAAACGCTGAAAACTAAGGGAAATAAGAGGAATTTGACTTTGGGCGTGTTGACACCCCAGGTAATCAGAACTCTACTTCGGGCTGAAAAAAACACGGGGATTTCGAACTTCGGGGGCTCCCCGACTGCTCTAGAGTCCATTACCACCCAATTGTTTCAGCCAAAGGAGATTTGATCAGATGGCAAAGAAAGCCGAAAAGCCGTTGTCCAAGACAGACATTCTGAACGCATTGGCGGAAGCCACTGGCCACAGCCGCAAGGAAGTCGGCGGCGTGATTGATGCCCTTGAGGCGTTGATTGCTGCAAACATCAGCAAAGGTCCGGGTGTCTTTAATCTGCCCGGTCTGTTGAAGATTTATGTGCATGAACGCCCGGCGACGAAAGAACGCATGGGTCGAAATCCGGCAACGGGCGAAGAAATCAAGATTGCAGCCCGAGCGGCCAAAAAGGTTGTTAAGGTACGAGCACTGAAAAAGTTGAAAGACCTGATCTAAGACGGTGCCTGAAAAACTGAATTCCGGAAAGGGTGATCCGCCAGGAATCACCCTTTCCCCGGTTTTCTCCCTGAGCGGCTGAACTGACTTGACACGACTGGTTCGATTTGGCAGCAATTGCCGGTTCACTTCTTGACCGGTCGAGATTCTGGTCTAACATGTGTGCAATGAAGGCTCCGCGCCTGTCAAACTAACCTGTTTAAGGAGGTTCTTAAGTCGCTTCGACGGTGCGGGATAGGAGATTGTCATGTTAGTATTGTCAAGGAAGAGAAATGAGAGCGTTATCATAAATGACAACATTGTTGTCACGGTGATTGACGTGCGTGGCGACAAAGTGCGGATTGGAATTGAGGCTCCGCGGGACGTCTCTGTACATCGCCAGGAGGTCCTTGAGGCAATTTTGAGCGAAAAGTTGAAGTTTTCGGAAAATCCTTCCGAAGAATCCTCGAGCTCTTTTGTCGTCTGAATTGAATACTGCTTTCATCTGGCGTATTCTGTTCGACTTCCGGATGTTTCCGGAAAACTGTTCGGCCCCATCGTCTAGTTAGGTCCAGGACATCGGGTTTTCATCCCGGTAACAGGGGTTCAAATCCCCTTGGGGTCATACCTCGGTTCACACGAACCGAGGTTTTTTTATGTCTGAGAGTTGATTTGGAGGGGGCGCGGGTGTACTCACGCTGCTTGCGTCTGCGTTGGGATTGTTCAACAATGCCGTCAGATCGCCTGCTTGATTTCTGAGTCCTCACATACAGCACAGAATGCGCTTCGTCGTAGATTCCTGAATCCCCGAAACGCGGCGGAGTGGCCGGTTTGGTCTCGCAGTCTTTTCAGAATCAGTACTTGTCAGACCCGGATGTTCAGCTCATGCTGAAGGTCTCAGCAGGCGACAGCGCCGCTTTTGAACAGTTGGTACTGCGATATCAGGATCGCCTGGTCGGTTTCTTTTTTCATCTGAGTCACGACCGATCCGCCTGTGAAGATCTGGCGCAGGAAGCCTTTCTAAGAGTGTATAAATCCCGTGAACGTTACGAACCGACCGCCCGTTTTTCGACATGGTTGTTCCGGATCGCGCACAATCTTGCCAGCAATCAGAAACGCGGCGCGGCGCGACGCCGGGAAATCCCTCTTGGGAGTCATTCGGGCGACCACGATTTTCGTCCGCAGGAACAATTCCTGGCCGATAAATCGGCACTTCTGCCAACCAGACAGCTTGATTCCCGTGAGATACGAGATGTGGTGCGAAACGCGGTGGAAGAACTCACTGAAGGACAGCGAACGGCGGTAATCCTGCACAAGTTTGAAGAAATGAGTTACGAAGAAATCGGCGAAATCATGGGGCTCGGTACAGTCGCCGTCAAGTCCCTGCTGTCGCGAGCACGCAGCAAACTTAAGGAATCACTGGAGAAATTCTTGTGAAACCGGGTCGGTCATAGCAGTCAGCTGTATGTTGGACATCCATTGAAACGGACATTGATTTAAGCAGTTCAAATGGCGGATCAAAATCACAATCCGGAGCACGACGAAATCGAGGGAACAGAAGACCCTCAGACGGCGGACTTGGTTGCGTACCTGGACGGTGAATTGTCGGAACAGGATGCTGATCAAGTTGAAAATTTACTACTGACGAATCCGCCGCTGCGCCGGAACGCAGAAACCCTGGACCGTACATGGCAATTGCTGAATTCTCTCGAAGAAGCCACTGCCAGTGGTGAGTTCACTCAGAAAACTCTGGAGTCAATTTCAACCGTTTCTGCCGGAAGCGATGCGGACAGCACAACCGATCGCCGTCAATTGCTCAGCAAACAACTGCCCTGGTCCGTGATAACGCGAGGGCTGATCTGGTGTCTGGCCGGATTCGTCGCGTGCTCCGCTGGCTTGCTGTTGTCGCGAACGGCACGCCACCAACGTACCGACCCGACGGATGCTAAGATCCTGGAAGATCTTGATCTGTACCAACAGTATCCAAAACTCTGGCGCATTCCGGATGTCGAATTTTTGAAAGAGGTTTCCGAAAACACCCCGTCGTCGCCGGTCAGCGGGGAGCAGCCATGATTCTGTCCGGTATTCTGAAGGGTATCGTCCTCCCGGGCGTGTGTATCGCAGTGGGCTGCGTGGCGGCGGTGGCTGTCGTAGGCAGCAGCAGCGAAGAACATGCTTTGCTCAGGAACCGGCTGGCAGAATTCCGTGGATTCGAAGCAGACCAACGGAAAATGATAAAAGCCAGCTTCACAGAGTTTTCTATTCAGACAGACGACCGCAAACGCGGGATCATCGCGCTGCATGGAGCGGTTCAGAACGATCCGAAATTGAAGCACGGATTGGATAGGTATTTTGCGTGGTGGTCCTCGCTGTCACAGTCCGAATGGGACAGTTTTCCGGAGATGAGTCGCGCACAGCAAATTGGCTTCGCGAAAGCCAGAATCAACAAGCAGACCAGGACAGAAAAGCCAATCGTCGTTGATTTTGCAGACTGGGGACAAACCTCGCTGCAACCGTTGCATCTGACGATTGACGAATGCGGACAGATCATCACGGATTCCCTTAAGGACACGCAGATCCCACCAGAAATCGCTGGCGAAGTGCAGCAACTGAAATTGCCGGAACATCGTTCATTGGCTCGTGCGCTTTGGCTGTTCGAGCGGTTCCCCATTGATGCAGATCGCGAGGCGAGGGTCGTTCAGCGTGAAAGAATTCTGAAGGCCGTGCTGGCGAATGTGAGCGATGATGCATGGAAGGCTGAGTTTGAACAGATCATTGCCGACAATTCCGAAAAGTCATTCTTCAGATTCTGGATGCTCCGAAATCTGCTTGTCATACTTGATCAGTCCACGATGGCCCTTGGCAAGAGATTGACGAAACAGTTTCCGGTTTCGGAAGATGAAATCGTTGCGGCGTTTGTCAATCTGGGTGACAAATCACGACAGCATTCGTTGATGGTCATGCCGTCGGATGAAGCCAGCACACGTCTGGAGTTTCTGGCGCAGTCAAGCCGGGCACAAACGGCAGAACAAAAACTGCTGGTGAAATTTATCGCCTTCGCCCGTGATCGTCAGCGTATCATCGGGGGCATCATTTTCGGACTGGGAGATCGTCCTCCACAGAACGGCAGTGGTGGCCAGCCACCGCGCGGTCGGGACGGCAGGAAGTAGTGGACTACCGTAAGGCGAATCAGCAGGCATGGAACCACCTGGCCGACAGCGACAGCCTTTTCGCTCGCGTCGCAACGGACGAAGAATGCCGCAAGCCACTGCGGTCGCTCGACGGACGTGGCTGGTTGCCCGACAGTGTCGCTGGTCTCAACGTCCTGTGCCTTGCGTCCGGCGGCGGCTGGCAGTCAATTCTGTATGCCGCCGCAGGTGCGAATGTCACCGTGGTGGATCTCAGCGAATCGATGCTGCGACTGGACACACGCGAAGCCAGACGCCGACGGTTTCAGATTCAGACCGTGCATACTTCGATGGATGACCTGAGCATGTTTGCGGATGAGTCGTTCGATATCGTGCATCAGCCGGTGAGTACGTGTTATGTGCCGGATCTCAAACCGGTGTATGCCGGTATTTCCCGAGTCCTGCGCAGTCATGGACTGTATATCAGCCAGCACAAACAGCCCGTCAGCCTGCAGGTCTGTCATCGGAACGAGCGCCAGCAGTTTGTGATCGGTGTGGAGTATTTTCACGAAGGTCCGCTGCCTCAACAGCAGGATACTTCGTACCGGGAATCCGGTGCGACGGAGTATCTGCATCGTCTGGATCAGATCGTCGGTGATTTGTGTCTGTCCGGTTTCGTGATTGAAGATCTGCGCGAACCGAAACGGGCCGACTACAAA
>JAYUVA010000596.1:0-5963 GCA_043754375.1 Candidatus Kuenenia sp.
CCGACTTCCAACGGCTTCCAGAATCAATTCACAAGGATCAGTCTGCAGAATCTGCTGCTTCAGTCTCCTGCCGAACAATCTGTTGTGCATGCACCATCAACACCCTCAGGAAAGAACGGTGCAGGTGTGAACAGTGAAATCCAACAGGAACAATTGTCGCGGGACTTTGCAAATGCTGCGGATCCTGTCCTGCCAGACGGAACTGTCGGTGTCTGCAGCCGATTTGTGATGCGAATGGTTCGGCAACCACTGGCGGCAGCCGAAAATAAGTCATTGCAGCCAGTCGGCAATGTCATCATCCTTGGACAAAACAGGGCTGGTCAGGCATTGCGTGCCAAACTCACTTCGCAGGGAGTCACAGCGTCTCTGCTGCCCGTGACTGAAGATCCGAGTGTCACAATCGCAGCCCTCGAAAATCTCTGGAAATCCGCCCCTGCTCCACATTTGTTCCTGATGACCGCCATGGATGAACAGGCACAGACATCGCTTGAGTCCGAAGTTTGGCGATCCCGGACGTCTCAGGGCGTAATGCTGCCGTATCTGGTTTGCCAGAGATGGTTTCAACTGATGTCAGGAGCACGCCTGCTGAGTCAGGGATCATTGATTGCAGCCACATCATTGGGGGGTGACTTTGGATTCTCGGGCAACATTCGCGGGGTCGAAGGTGGTGCATTGACAGGATTGGTCAAGGGCGTGCATCTGGAACTGGAGATGGGCCACCACGAAACACAATTTCATGCCAGAATTGTTGACAGTGCGAACTCCACATCGCCTGAGGAACTCGCCCGATACCTTTGTCGGGAACTTGCCGTGCGTGATGACGAAATCGAAGTCGGCTACATGAATGGAATGCGGTATGTGGTGCGGCCGGTGGTTGAAACTGCCGGAAAATTAACGTCGAGGAAAATCTCTCCAGGTGCAAACGTCCTCATTACAGGCGGGGCTCGAGGAATCACGGCCGTTGTGGCGCGGGAACTTGGATTGCAGTTTGGCGCAAGACTGCAGTTGATCGGGTCATCACCGATTCCCGAAATTCCGGATGCGTTCCGTAACTCCTCCGAAGAACTGCGGCGCGAACTGAAAGCGATTGTCATGAAGGAGGCGCTGGCAGACGGCAGGAAGCCAATCGAGGCATGGGAACACTACGAGAAGGCGCTGGAACTTGACCGAACTCTCCGCGATTTCTCCGATGCCGGTATGCACGCCACATATCACGCCTGTGATATCAGCGATCGAGCCGCACTGTCGTGTCTGCTCGAGACAATACGATCCACTGACGGTCCGATCCAGGGCGTCATTCACGGCGCCGGTTTTGAACGGGCTACTCGATTCGACAAAAAGAAACCTGAACTTGTGGCGCGCACCGTAGCGGTTAAAGTTGATGGTGCCGCCAATCTGATGGCACTGACTCTCAATGATCCGGTAGAATTCTTTGCGGCATTCGGGTCTGTGAGTGGACGATTTGGCGGAGTCGGACAGACAGACTATTGTGTCGCCAATGATATGCTGGCCAAGTTAGTTGACTGGTATCGTCAGACACGTCCGGGAACAGTTGCCACCACATTTCATTGGCATGCATGGGACGATGTGGGTATGGCTATGCGGCCTGAATCGAAGCATATCCGCAAAATGCATGACATTCGGTTCATGCCATCGCGTGAAGGAACAATGCATCTGGTCGGAGAACTGCGAGCCGGCTTGCCGGAAGGTGAGATTCTGGTTACAGAACTGAAAACGTGTCGGGATCGATATCCCCGCATCGTGCCGGCAACCGAAGGAGCGACACCAACGACGCCGACAAAACTTCCGTTGATTGATGCGGTTATCTCGGAAATCCTCGGGAAAGAATTACTTGCGGAGTTGATACTCGATCCGTGCCAGGATGTATTCCTGAAACAGCACCTGTTCAAAGGCAAGCCATTGCTGCCTGTTGTGGTCGCAATCGAAGCACTTGTCGAAGCCGCAATTGAGCTGACCGGAAAACATGGCCAGGTTGCTGCTCTGCACAACATTGAGATTGTCAACGGTCTGCGATTCACCACAGACGAACCACAAACTGCACACGTGCGGGCAGTTGCTGATGGGGATCAGGTTCGCTGCGAATTGATGTGTGACTTCCGCAATCGTCGTGGCATTGTACTTCAACCCAACCGCCCCTATCTGCGAGCCAATGTTGTCTTTATGGAGACGCCCCCCAAACTGGCTTCCTGCACGACTCCATCGGTCTCAGAATGGCATGATGTCTGGTATCCGGAAGAAGACGTCGTCATTTACCATGGACCGGTGTTCCGGAATCTGCGTCAGATCACCGTGGATGAACGCAGTGATGGCTGGGCGCGGCTGGTGGCTCCCTCACCGGACCACGTTGCCGGGGTTCGAGGCGGGGCGGGCTGGTGCGTGCCGTCAGCACTTCTGGATGGCTGCTTTTTCGCGTGTGGTGCGTTCCTTTGGTTTCTGCTCGAAGGTGTGGTTGCGATCCCGGCCGGGATCGGTGAAATCCGATTCGGTCGCCAGGCACGGGTTGGGGAGCAATGTCTGGCCCATATCCGATTTCGCGATCGCAAAGATGACCAGGGGATATTTGACGTTGATTTGTATGGCGAAGACGGAGAGGCCATCCTGCAGGTAGAAGGATATCGAAACATGATTGTGGCGCAGGCGATTTCAAATGTCCGTTGAGCAAACTGCCGTTCGATACGCATCATTCGAAACGTTAAGGGCAACTGGTATCGACAATGCGTTGCCATGGCTGCGCGGTGCAAATGAGCGTGCGGAACTGGAACGTCTTTCTGCGGAATCACGCCAGCAGAACTGGAAGTGGGGCCGCATTCTCAGCAGGCAGCTATTGCGGGATCAAGGTGTGGTTCGCGAGTCTTCGGGCAATCAGTTGGAAATCCTGTCCATTAACGCATTCGGGCAGAATGATCGCCCTGCTGTCTACATTGATGGAGTGCTGCAGGCAGTGTCGCTTTCAATTTCTCATTCTGACCGTGGCATTCTGGTCGCTCTGAGCGCTGCGACGAGAGTTGGTGTTGATCTGGTAGACCTTGAACAGGCGCGGTTTGGTTCACTTTGGGTCTGGATGACGAATTCAGAGCGAGCCTGGATGAACCGAAACGATTTGCGGCAACAGGCCACGGTCTGGGCAGTGAAGGAGGCTGTGTATAAGGCACTGAACGAGGGTGAGTCATTCTCGCCGCTCAGTGTTGCGGTCGTGCAGGGAGTACACGGTCGATACTCGTGCTTTTACAAAGACAGGGATATGAGGTCGATTTGTCAAATACATATCAGTGAATTGGACAGCCACCTTGCCGCCGTCGTTGAATACGGAATTCCATTAGACAACGCAGATCGGGAGATGCGTCAGAAACTCGATGTCGATACTGCTAATTGAACGGCGAATTGATGTGGACGCCGTTGTTTCCTGTCCTCAAACAAAGATTTGATACAAACGCCGATGAGTTTGCTGGAAGTCAATCGATTAAAGAAGTCCTTTGGCACGCATCTGGCGGTCGATGAAGTCAGCTTCACCGTCGGAAATGGCGAAATTCTCGGCCTGCTGGGGCCGAACGGTGCCGGAAAGTCCACGACGATCATGATGCTGGCCGGACTCATTGAACCCGATTCAGGCAACATTGTGCTGGACGGTCACACACTGAGTCATTCGGATCGGAAGTCGCGTCAGCAAATGGGAATTGTTCCTCAGGATCTGGCCATCTACCCCAATCTGACGGCCCGTGAAAACCTTCGTTTTTTTGGTGGACTCTATGGACTCACCGGCTCTGACCTGCGAAGCCGCATTACCGAAGTGTTGTCACAAACCGGCCTGGCAGATCGGCAGAACGACCTGACGTGTGAATATTCCGGCGGCATGAAACGCAGATTGAATTTCGGCGTCGCATTGTTACACCGTCCCCGACTGTTGATTCTGGATGAGCCAACGGTCGGTGTCGATCCGCAATCACGGGCTCATCTGCTGGATTGTGTGAGACAACTTGCCAGCGGGGGCATGTCCGTCATCTACTGCAGCCACTACATGGAAGAAGTACAGGAATTATGTGATCGCGTTGCCATTGTGGATCGTGGTCAGTTGCTGGCATGTGATCGCATTGATCGACTGCTTGGGGAACTGGGCTCGACGCTGCGGCTGCATCTGGTTGATGCTTCCGGAGAGCTGCGTGCCAGCCTGACAGGCATTCCGGGAGTCACTTTTCAGCAGTACGAGGATCGCATAATTGCATCAATTGCGAGGCGCAATCCGGATGAGAATCAAACTCTGCTTAACACGCTGACAGCTGCATTGCAGGCTGTTCGGGACGCTGGCGGGCAACTGACGACTGTTGAGTCGGACGAACCAGACCTTGAACGACTCTTCCTGCAAATGACCGGCACACGGCTGCGAGAATAACGATGCGATTCTGGAACATTGTACAAAAGGATGTCATCCTGCTGGCTCGTGACAGCCGCGCGCTGTTCGTCCTGGTCGTATTTCCGCTCGTGTTCATCACGATCATCGGCTTGACAACCGGTCAGCTGCTGGGGTGGAAGAATGAGAATCAAATTCTGAAAATCGGTGTCATCGACAGAACGAATTACGCCGAATTGGAGGACGAAACGGATCGTCGCCGGGCGCGCAACATGGCCATGAAGATGGTGAACGGAGTCCGCAGTGGAAAAAACCAGCGCGGCGAAATGCTGGATTCCAACTGCAGATTTCAGGAGTCACTGGAGAACGGCAGTCTGGATGCAGTGCTGGAGATTGGACCGGAGTTCTACGGTATTTATCAGACGCTGGAACCTGAAGATGCATCTTCCAGTGGTTCCGGAGTTCTGAAGAAGGGACTTGTCGGACTGGGAATGACATTACATTCAAATCTGCCAAAGTCTTCCGGCACACGTTCGATCATTGAACAGTTATTATTTGATCAGGCACTCAAAACCGTGTTGCCTTATATGTTGTGTGACAAGTTTCACACGTCGAACGTGATGGTGAATGTCCAGATTCAGCGAAAACTGAATTGCCAGCAGTTGCGAACGGAAGTCGTAGAACTCCGTGCTCCCTCGGAAGAAACTGCCGATTCCTCCGGTGGCGACGACATGCTGTACACTGTTCTGATTCCTTCCTACACCGTGATGTTCGTGTTCTTCCTGATCAACATCATGGCACGTTCGTTCTTACAGGAGCGCGACCTCGGCACACTGCGCAGACTGCGATTTGCACCGATTTCCGATCCCGGACTTGTCGCCGGAAAAACTCTCCCCTTCCTGATCATTTCCCTTGTCCAGACTGGACTGTTGTTTGTGAGCGGCAAGTTGCTTTTTGGAATGATCTGGGGGCCTGCGCCCTGGATGCTGATTCCTGTTATCTGTGCCACATCGCTGTCTGCAACTTCCCTGGGATTGCTTGTCGCTACGATAGTTCGCAGTGACTCGCAGGTATCGGCCTACGCGAACATCATTGTTATTTCGATGGCAGGGTTCAGTGGTTGCTTCATGCCGCGTGTCTGGTTACCCGGGCCCATGCAGACCGGAAGTTTAATCTTTCCGCATGCGTGGGCGCTGATGGCGTATGAACAGTTGCTGGTCAAAGCAGTTCCTGATCTTGGTCTTGTATGGCAGTACTGCGGCGTACTCCTGCTCTTCTCTGCTGTCTGCTTTGCGGCCGGGTGCTGGCGGTTTCGGCATTATGACTAAGCTCGACTTTGGATGCTCCCCGCACAGCCAGCAGCAGCGTGATGCCGCCTGACGATAAGCCGTTAAAACTACTGGCGAGGCGGGTTCAAGGTGACAACATGGAATCCCTGTGTCCAAAGAATGGCGGTCCCATCTTCTGCCAGAAGCCAGATGTCCCAGGTGAGTCGGCGACCATTGCGGCCGCGAAAAATGACTCTGGCCAGACATTTCTCACCGGCGGCCGGCAATCGACCAAAGTCAATCTGGTCGATCACATGTGGCAACTGTCG